>JAFTUJ010000009.1 GCA_017466305.1 Thermoguttaceae bacterium | reverse complement strand
TTCGTCGCAAGCGTCGCCCTGACGACGGTCGGCTGGTTGCTCGTTACCTTCCTGACGCCTCCGGACGACAAGGAAACGCTTCGCGAGTTCGTCCGCAAGACGCGCGCCGGCGGCCCCGGTTGGCGCAAGGTTTACGAAGACGCCAAACGCGACGGCGTGTCGCTCGAAGGCGAAGCCGACAAATGGCCGGTTCCGCTCGGAATCCTTTGCAGCGTCGTCGGTTGCGTTTCGATTTACGCCGCGCTCTTCGGAACCGGCGCGTTCCTTTACGGCGACTTCGCTCTCGGCGGCGCCTTGACCGTCGTCGCGGTCGTTAGCGGCGGCGTCCTTTGGGCCTGCTGGAAGAAGATGGAAGCGGTCGCCGCGTCGAACGAACCCGAGTCGGCGCAAGAACTTAGCAAAGCCGAATAACGGCGAAAAACCGGACGCTTAGCGAAACCGCCCGCGCGTCCGGTCGTTCTTCCCCGCTTAATAAAAAACGAGCGACGTTCGCGAAACGCCGCTCGTTTTTTTGTTATTGACGCCGCGTCGTTTTTTCGGTATTACGCCGCGTCGTTTTTTGTTATTGACGTCGCGTCGTTTTTCCGGTATTACGCCGCGTCGACTTTTAGACATTACACTGCATAGCGCCGTCGTTTTTCGCCGACTTGCCGTTACTTCCCGTCGCCTCGACGTTTTTTTCGCCGGCTCCGCCGTTACTACCCGTCGCCGACTTTCGGAACGTCCGCGATCTTAACGGTTTGAAAGATCAGCCCGCCAAGCGTTTCGTAAAGCGCGCCGACCGTTTCGCCGTCGATCTTCACGAGGGACGAATACCCCCAGCCGCCGGGTCGATAAAGCGTCAGTTCGCGGTCCCAAGTCGTTCCCTCGTCGGCGCTTAGTTTAAGCGTCATGTCGACGCGCCCGTTCTTCGAGTTCGGGTTCATGAACGCGAGACAATCGCTTTGATCGCCGTCGAGCGTCGACGAAAACCGGATTAAACTCGCTTGGCAAATCGGCTCGACGAGCGTTTTTTTCGACGTCGGGTGTTCGTCCCAAGTTTCGCCGAAATCGCGAGTTACGGCGACCGACCGCGCGCGCCCTTCGAAGTTGCGCATGTTCAACATCAGCGCCCCGTCGTTCAGCTCGACGACCTGCGCTTCGCAAGTCATTTTGACCGCGCCGTTCCCCGCTTTCCAACTTTTGCCGCCGTCGCCGCTCCAAACGAGCGTCGAGAACCAAACGCCGTTTTCGTCGATAAACTGCGCCGGAAAAACAAGTTGGCCGCCGCGCGTCGCGATACCGCAACCGGGCCCTTGGAACAAAATGCGCCAATTTTCATCCGGCGCCGCGACGTTCGTTATATCGACCGGCTCGCTCCACGACGCCCCGTCGTCGTCGCTATACGACAAAACGAGACGCCCGGACGTTCCGATTTTCAGTCCCGGTTGCGACGCGTGAATCGACTTGCCGTTATGCGCCCAAAGCGCGGCGACCCAAACGCGCCCGGTTTTCGGGTCGACGAGAATCGCCGGGTCGCCGACGCCCTCTTTCGTCGGGTCGGGCCCGTCGTAATCGATAACGATTTGCATCGGCTCCCAAGTTTTGCCGCCGTCAAAACTGCGCGAACACGCGACGTCGACGTTCGCCGGCAGGTCTCTCGCGTCGTTCCAACGAGCGTCGTAAACCGCGATCAGCGTTCCGTTTAGCGTTTTAACAATTCCCGGAATGCGGTATTTGGCGACGCCGTCCCAACCGGAGTCGCGAACCAAAACGCCGAACCGATATTCGAGCGACGTCGCGTCGAACGCCGCCGTTTTCCCATCCGCTTTTTTCGCGACCGCCTCTTTCAGCGCGATTTTCACCTTGTCGCCCGGACCGGCGTTTTTCGACGCAAACGCCCAAATCTCGACCTTTGCGAGATTCGCCGCGTCGGTCGGCGCAAACGTAAACTCCGCCGCGCCCTCGTTCGCGCCGTCGATTTCGACGCTTCCTAAAACCAGCTCGCCGGAGCGCAACTCCATCCGTTTCAACAATTTAACGTTCGAAACCTCGACGACGACGCGTTCCCAACTCGCCCCGTCCTTAACGTTCAACGTCGTTACTTTCGTCGCGATTTCCGACCCGTCCGACGCGATCAAAATCGGCTCCTCGGCGCGACTCGGCGTTGCGACAACCTCAACCCCCGCCGTTTTCTCGTCGCTCTCAACTCCTTGCGCCGCAACGTTTGCAACGTCGTTAGCGACAACCGCCCGCTCGAACGCGCCGTTCGAAACGCCCGCCAATCCGACGACGCAAAGCGCCGCCGCCAACCTTTTACCGTTTTTCTTCATCGTCGTTTCTCCTTTTTTCTCGTTCGACGCCGAACGCAACCGCTTGCGCCGCCGACGTTTAGCAACGCTAAAATCGCTTCGAAAGCGTTCTTCGCTTTCGCTTTTCCTTATTTTACCCGAGAAGCGCGTCGAAATCAAGAGCCGTCGGCGAAAAGCGCAAATCGTTGCCGCGTCGTCGTTTAAGCATCGCCAAGAAACAAAAAAGGCGTCCGCCGCGCTCGGCCTTTTGACGCGGCGGACGCCGTTCGCTCGGTTTCCCGAGTCGTTCGGTCGTCCCTGAACTTGCGCCGAATCTCGACGCAAGCTCGTTTTCGGAACGTCGGCGCGAATTTCGCAACCCGCGCCGTTTCAAGCGGTTGCAACGCTAATTTTTAACGTTCGCCGCTGGAAAATTCTTCGCTTAAACTCAACCGAAGTAGCGTTTGAGCAAACCGGCGAACCCGGCGCCGTGGCGCGCTTCGTCTTTCGCCATTTCGTGAACGGTGTCGTGAACGGCGTCGTAATTCAATTGTTTAGCGCGTTTAGCGATTTCGAACTTGCCCGCGCAGGCGCCGGTTTCGGCTTCGACGCGCATTTGGAGGTTCGTTTTGGTGCAAGGAACGACAACTTCGCCGAGGAGTTCCGCGAACTTGGCGGCGTGTTCGGCTTCTTCGAACGCGTAACGTTTGAACGCGTCGGCGATTTCCGGGTAACCTTCGCGTTCCGCTTGGCGGCTCATCGCGAGATACATCCCGACTTCGGTGCATTCGCCCATGAAGTTCATGCGCAGACCTTCGACGATTTCTTGATCTTCGACCATGCCGTCGCCGATGGAGTGAACGGTCGCGAAGGAAAGTTCGCCGCCGTCGACTTTTTCAGCGAATTTCGAAGCCGGAGCTTTGCATTGCGGGCAGTTTTCCGGAGCCGCGTCGCCTTCGTGAACGTAACCGCAAACTTGGCAGATGAATTTTTTCGTCTTTTCCATTGTTATTATCCTTTCGCGCTAATTTCCGTTGAAATTTTCAACGTTTTCAATCGTTCTCTTGCGTCGCCGTCGTTCCGTTCTCCGCGAAGCGTCGACGAACGCCTTTTTATCGATATTTTTGATTTAATCGTTTTTGTTCGTTTATTTTCGAAGAGTCGTTTTCGCCGCCGCTCGAAGCCGAACTTAGCGAAACGTTTTCTCTCCGCTTCATGAAGCCGCGTTACGCAACCTCTTGTTTCTCCGCCGTTTGCAGACACTCGCGACAGACGCCGCGAATCCGCGTTTCGACGTGTTCGACGCTTCCGATCTCCACCGCCGCCTCCGGCAAGAGCGTTTCCAGATTTTCGATCTCGAAATCGTAAACGCGCCCGCACTTGGAGCAGTAAAAATGGTCGTGCCGCTTGGGGTTTGCGTCGAACCGAGCCAACACGTTCGGGCGATCCATCATCGCGATCAAACCGCGCTCGGCGAAGTCGCTCAAAATTCGAAAAACGCTTTCTCGCGATATTTTCGGTAGTTCGAGCTTAACGTTTTCCCAAACGCGATCGACGACCGGGTGTTCCGTGTTCCCCCGAAGGTATCGCCAAACGGCGAACCGCGCCGGGGTGAACTTCCAGCCGACGCTTCGGCAAAGCTCCGCAAACTCTTGTATTAACTCGTTTTGGGGATTTTTCATTTTTTTGCTCTCGCTTATTTATCCCTCATCTGCAAATAAATATAACATACATTTAAAACTTTACAAGACCTTTTTTCACTTTTTTTCCAATTTTTTTTCTTTCGACTTGCAAAAAGCGCGTTTCCCCCGTAAAATAAAGGCTCCGACGCGTTTCAAACGGTCGAAATTTCGCCGCCGACGCCGATTTTTGCGCCGGCGCCGCCCATTTCCCGTTGCGCCGTCCTTCCCCGAAATTTCCCCCCTATAGTAATAAGGAGAAAACCGATGCGTTTCGCGCTTCCGTTTCTGCGCCGCAACACGTTGTTATCGCTTGTCTTAACGTCGACGCTTACCGCGTTCGCCCCCGCCGTCCTCGCCGACGATTCCGCCAAACCGGTCGAGCGCAACCCGATCTTCCCCGGTCAAAAGGCCGACCCGGAGGTTCTCTACTCACAAAAAACCGGCCGCGTTTACGTCTACCCGACGTCCGAGGCGAACGGTTTCCGCGTTTTCTCGACCGACAACCTCGTCGACTGGAAAGACGAAGGCCTCGTTCTGACCGACGCCGACGTTAGTTGGGAAACCCGCGCGTACTGGGCGCCGTCGATCATTGAAAAGAAAATCGCCGGTAAGTTCAAGTATTTCTTCTACTTCTGCGCGAACGAGAAGATCGGCGTCGCGGTCGGCGACGACCCGACCGGCCCCTTTGTCGACAAGGGCTCCGTCCTGATCGACCGCTCGCTCCGCCCGGAAGGCCGCAACGGCGTCGAAATCGACCCTTACGTCTTCGCCGACCCGGTCAGCGGCAAAAACTACCTTTACTGGGGCAACAGCTACCTTTGCGTCTGCGAACTTAACGACGACATGATGTCGCTGAAACTCGAAACGAAGCGCGACATTACGCCGCCCGACTTCTTCGAAGGAACTTACGTATTTTACCGAAACGGCAAATATTACCTCACTTGGTCGAAACACGACACCCGCAGCGTCGAATATCAAGTCCGCGTCGCGACGGCCGATTCGCCGCTCGGTCCGTTCGTCGCTCCGGAAAAAGACCCGATCGTCCTTTATAAAGTCCCGGAAAAGGAGATTTACGGACCGGGCCATCACTCGTTCCTTTTCCTCCCGAACGGCGACAATTACGTCTTCTATCACCGCCTTTGCCTGCCGCTCGGCAAAAATCCTTGGGCGCGCGAAACTTGCCTCGACCGAATGTACTTCAACGAAGACGGGTCGATCAAGCCGATCGTTCCGACTCGCGAAGGCATTTCGCAACCCGTTGACCTGAAACAATTTCAAGCGAAATAACGTTTGAACGACGCCGCGTCGTTTTTCCTTGTCGACGCGGCGTCGTTTTTTTATCTTTTCCCCGTTCTTTTCAAGCGACGGTCGCCGTTTTTTTTTCCGTTTGCAACCGTCGCGATTTCAAAGTTTACATTAACGTCAAAAGGAGCCTTCGATGCCGAAACGCTTCTCGTTTTCCCGCCTCGGTCGCTTAACCCTTTTATCGGCGGCGCTTACCGCGTCTCCGACGTTCGCCGACTCCCCCGCTTCCGTCGACGACGCCAAGTCGCCGTTTGCCGACGCGGTCGCTTTTTGGAATTTCTCCGATCGTAACGACGCCAACGTAAACGACGGCGCGGCAAGCGTTTTACAAGCGTTCGGCGACGTCGAAATCGGCGTCGAACTCGACGAAACCGCGAAGGCCGAGTCGCTCTTGCGCGGCGGCGACGGCAAAGTCGCCCGAATCGCAAAGGGCGGTTATCTCCGAACCGACGCGCCGCTCGATTCCGAACTCGCCGTTGACGGTTCCGCGCTA
>JAFTUJ010000131.1 GCA_017466305.1 Thermoguttaceae bacterium | reverse complement strand
GTTCGGCAATACGATAAAAACTATCGTAAACGAACTATTAAAACTTTCCGGCCCTAAAATCCCAAGGAACATAATCGCCGCCGGAACCGTCATCAGCCCGCCCAGCGCGACTTCGCAAAAGCTGTTCGCGGAAACCGCCGTCAACGACGAAAGCGCAATATCCTTTTTCGACTTCACGTAACTCGCGTAAGTCGCGATCGCGCCGACGCATAACGACGCCGAAAAGAAGATATGCGACGTCGCCGCCAACCAAATGCCCGGGTTGCCGAGCGCCGACCAAACGCTTACTTCCCCAATCTTGCGCCCCGCTTCGTCGAGAACCGGTCGCGTCGAATTCCACATATACCCAAGTCCGTCGACGAAACTTCGCCCTTCGAAAGCGGGCAACGTCGCGACGCGGCAAATCACCAAAAACGCGCAAAGGAGCAGAAGCGGCGTCGCGATTTTGCAAAACCGTTCGATCCCCTTGGCGATCCCGCAATAAACCAGCGTAAAGTTCGCGACGGCGCAGATTAAGGTCGCCCACAACAACGGCGACTTCCAAAAATTTTGCAAGAGCGCGCCGTCGCCGCCAGTGCCGATGAAATTGTTAAACGCGTCTTGGTAAGCGCGGGGATTATCCAATTTAAAACCGGATTCGACCGCCGGAAAAAACGAAAACTCGACGCCCAACGGTCGCAAGCAGCCGCCGAGATACTGCAACGCGTAAAGAAGGCACCACGCTTCGACAAAAATGTAAAACATACAAATGCCGAGCGGAACCAACGCGACCAAACCGCCGCTCGCCGCCCAAAACGTCTTCCCGTTTCCCGCCGCGCGATACATCCCCGGAAGCGAATGCCGTCCGTTGCGTCCGCCGAACCGCCCCAACGCCCACTCCGACCAAGCGATCGGAATCGCGACGATCAACAGCGAAATAAAATAAGGAATCATAAACGCGGCGCCGCCGTGAATCGCGACCAATCCCGGGAAGCGTAAAAAGTTCCCCAACCCAACCGCGCTCCCGGCGACCGCCAAGACGACGCCCAAGTTCGATTCCCAATGTTCGTTTTTACCGTTTTGTTCGCGAGCCATTCGAGTCTCCGCCTTCCTGGGCGCCGTCGAAAAGCGCGTTCGCCGCGCGTTTCCAACCGCCGCCGTTACAACGTTTAACGTCCGTTCTTAGTTTAACGTTCGTTTTTGCATTATCGCCGACTTTTTATTTTACCGCCGAAATATGTCGCGCTTCTTCCGTCTGTTCGGCGTTCTCCGTTTCCTCGCGCCGCCAACGTCGCGACGCCTTCAGCGAAACAACGCCCAACGCCGCCGTTAAGAAAATGATAAACGCCAACGAAACCTGCGCCGCCCGGTTCTCCGCGACCGCGGCGAGCCGCGCGCCTAAATTGTTCCAAAGCCAAAGCGCGAAAATAATCGCTAAATACGGCGTCGTCAAATACTTAACAACGTTCCCAAGCGCTCGCGGAACCCGAATTTTCGCCCCGCGTTTCAACTCGGCGACCATCTTGTCCGCGCCCCAAACCCAAGCGACCATAATCGTCTGCAACAGCGCGAAAACAAACGGCGTAAAGTTCGCGAGCCAAAAGTCGAACGAGTCGAGCGCCGCCAAATTCTTCGTAAACCAACAAACGATTCCGATTCCGACGAGATTGACCGCCAACGTCGCCGCGACGCTAACGCCGCGCGACCAACGAAACGCCTCTTGCGTCAGCGCGACCGTCGGCTGAACCAACGAAATCGAACTCGTCAACCCGGCCAAAAAAAGCAGGCTAAAGAAGAGGAAACCGAAAAACTCGCCCCCGGCCATCTGCCCGAAAACGTTCGGCAAGACGACGAACCCCATCGCGAACGTACTGTCGAAATTCCCCGCCGCCGCGACGCCGAAAAACATGATCGCCGCCGGAATCGTCATCAGTCCGCCGAGCGCGACTTCGCAAAATTCGTTCGCCGCGACCGCCGTCAAGCCGGAAAGCGCAATATCGTCGTTTTTCTTGACGTAACTCGCGTAAGAAGTGATCGCGCAAAGACATATCGAAACGGAAAAGAAAATTTGCGCCGTCGCCGCGAGCCAAACTTCCGGGTTGCAGAGCGCCGTCCAAACGCTCGTTTGCCCGACGACCGCGCCGCTCTTGTCGAGAACGGGTCGCGACGGGTTCCACATAAAGCCGAGCCCGTCGACAAAACTTTGCCCCTCGACGCCGGTCGGGTTCCCCAACGTCGCGACGCGCAAAATGACCGCCAAAGCGCAGAAAACCAAAAGCGGCGTCGCAATTTTGCAAAACCGCTCGATTCCCTTGGCGATTCCGCAGTAAATCAGCGCGAAGTTCGCAAGCGCGCAAGCCGCCGTCGCCAACAGCAGCGGCGACGCGAAAATATCGCGGAACAACGAACCGTCGCCGCCGCTCATTCCGACAAATTGCGCGAAGAACGCTTCGTAACTCGCGGAATCGCTCAACTTCAACCCGGCGTCGAGCGACGGAAAGAGTGAAAAGCCCAAACCGAGCGGCTTCAAACATCCGCCGAGATATTGGAGCGCGTAAAGCAAGCACCAAGACTCGATAAAGACGTAATACATGCAAATGACAAGCGGCGCGAGCGAACAAACGCCGCCGCAAACGCCCCAAATCGTCTTGCCGTTCCCGGCGGCGCGGTAAATCCCCGGTTGCGAATGATATCCGCGACGTCCGCCGGCCCGTCCGAGCGCCCACTCCGACAAAGCGAGCGGAATCGCGACGATCAGCATCGATATAAAATACGGTATCATGAACGCGCCGCCGCCGTAAGTCGCGACCTGACCGGGAAATCGCAAAAAATTCCCCAACCCGATCGCGCCGCCGGCGACCGCCAGCACGACGCCTACGCTCGAGCCCCAATGTTCTTTTTCTCGTCCTTGGCCGCGTCGCGACATATCCGCTCCCGTCGACGCCGCGTCGCTCTGCCGATCGCAAACGCGTCGAATTAAACCGTTATTTTAAGCTGAGTTACAACGTTTCGCGTCGTTCGCGAAGGCGCCGTTATTCGTCGTCCGCGCCGTCCGCGCCGTCCGCGCCGTCCGAACTTACGTCCGGCGTCGTCGTAATTTTCCAACAACACCAGATTAAGAGCCCGGTCGTCGCGCCGATCGCGAGCGTCATACTAATCCAACCGCCGATCGTCATCTCCATCGCGTTTCTCCTTGAAACTCAATCGTTTAACGCCAATATTCGCAAGCGTCGCGACGTTACCAGTTCAGTTCGGTCGCTTCGTCCCAATGTTCGTAAAGGAGCTTGATCGCCTCTTGTTCGGCGACGATTTCCGCTTGCAACTCCTTAATTTTCGCGCCGTCGCGGAGAATTTCCGGCTTCAACGCGTCTTCGTTGAGCGACGCGAGCCGCGTTTCGCGAATGAAAATTTCATCCTCGATGTCGGCGACTTTGCGGAACGGGAACTTGCGCTTTCTCTTTTCTTTCTTCGCTTTAGGATCGGCCGCGGGCGCGCCTTGCGACGCTTTGAAGTTCGCTTCGGCGTACTTCGACGGGTCGGAATTTTTCGCTTTATTGCTTGGGACGCCGTTCGTTCGGTTCGCGTCGAGGTTCGGGACGGCGCCGCGATTTTTCCCTTTGGCGGCCTTCGGAAGGCTCGGCGTCGACGGAGCGGAAGTCGTTTGCGCGTTGGTTTTGCGATTCGTCGGTTTCTTTTCGAGCGACGAGCGGCGCGCGAGGTTCGAGTTCGCCTTGACCGGCGCTTTCCCGGTCTTTTTCTCCGGTTCGAACGGTTCGTCGAGCGCGTTCGGGAGGAACGGGTCGGCCATCAGCCCCTTCGAAACCATGTGACGGAACGTCGAGTAGTTGCCGTCGACGATTTTATACGTCGCGTTCGGCTGGACGACGAGGAGTTTGTCCGCCACTTGGTCGACAAAGTAACGGTCGTGACTGATGAAGATAACGCTTCCTTCGAAGTCGCGAATCGCCTTTTCGAGCGCCTTGCGGGCCCAAAGGTCGAGGTGGTTCGTCGGTTCGTCGAGGATAAGGACGTTCGGGTCGTCGGCGGCGAGCTTCGCCAACGCGGCGCGGCACCGTTGGCCCCCGCTTAAATTGCAAACTTTCAGGAGTTGCTGATCGCCGGAAAGCCCGAACGCGCCGAGCAGCTTGCGGCGTTGCAAGTCTTCGAACACCTTCTTTTTCGGGCGAATCGCGTCGACGACCGGCGTTTGATCGTCGACGACGCGCAACTGTTGGTCGAAATAGCCGATTTCGACGCCTTGTCCAAAGCGGACGGCGCCGTCGTCCGGCGTTTCTTCGCCGAGCAAACAACGTAAGAACGTCGTTTTTCCGCAACCGTTCGGACCGAGAATCGCCCAACGTTCGCCGCGTTGCACGTCGAACGTAAAGTCTTTAAAGAGCGTGCGTTCGCCGTACCCTTTCGTCAACCCTTCGACGCGGAACACAATGTCGCCGGTGCGCGACGCGGGCGGGAACTGCATCGGCGGCGCCGAGACGTTGCGCGGAACTTCCGGCGGATTCTCTTCGAGCCGTTCCAACTTTTTGCGACGGTCTTCGGCTTGCGCGGCCTTCATGCCGTAGTGGTGGCGGCGGATAAAGTCTTTCGCTTTCTCGACTTCCTCGACGTATTTCTCGTACGTTTTCGTCTGAACCGCGAGGCGTTCTTCCTTCAAGCCGAGGTACTTCGTGAAGTTCCCCGGGTAATCGTCGACCGTTCCGGCGTAAAGCTCGAACGTGCGGTTCGTTACGCGGTCGAGAAAATAACGATCGTGGCTGACGAGAATCACCGCCGCCCGCGTCGTTTTCAAGAAGTCTTCGAGCCATTCGGTCGCCGCCAAGTCGAGGTGGTTCGACGGTTCGTCGAGGAGCATAATGTCCGGCTCTTCGAGGAGCAACTTGGCCAATCCCAAGCGGTTAAGTTCGCCGCCGCTGAGCGTCGCGACGTCTTTTTCAAAGTCTTCGTCGCGAAAGCCGACGCCGTGTAAAATCCGCTCGACGCGATGTTCGATATTATACGCGTCTTTGCGCATTAATTCTTCGTGAATTTTGTCGTAACGATTCGCCAAGCGGTCGCGTTCGGCGTCGTCGGCGACTTCGCCCATTTTAACGGCGATTTCCTCCGCTTCTTTTTGCATATTGAAGAGCGGCGCCAACGCGACGCGAGCGGCGTCGATCAGCGTCGCGTGCGAGTCGGTTTTCGGACGCTGTTCCAGATACCCGATCGAGATTTCGCCAATCCGTTCGATCGAGCCTTTTTCCGTTTCTTCGCGCCCCGTTAAAATATTGAGCAGCGTCGTTTTACCGCAACCGTTCGGCCCGACGAGTCCGATTTTGTCCCCTTCGCGCACTTGAAAGGTAACGTCGGCCAAGACCGGATCCGGGCCAAAATGTTTTCGAAGATGTTCGACGTTGAGAATAACGGCCATAATCGCTTATTTTTTCCTAAATCTATCGCGGTTTGGCGACGCGGCGTTCAACCGACGCGCCGTCGAAACGCGTTTCTTTTTGGGCTTTCGTCGACGACAAAAATAATCCTCCTTATTTTACTCGATTTCGCGCAAACGACAAGGGACGGCGCCGACGCAAAATTTCCGCGTCGCCGACGCGTTTTCTTTCTCCGCCGTTCCCTTTTCTCCGCTTTTTTACCGCGCAAGAGCGATTTATTTTCCGCTCGCCGCCTCGACGCAAGCCGCAAAAAATTTTTAAGCGCAAACGTACGGTAATCCTTACAAAACGGCGACAAAACCCTTGCGAAACGCGCCGACTTCGATTAACTTATTCGGCACAGTTAGCCCAACTTTAATATTTTTCCCAAATTAACTTAAAAATACCGCGTAAATTTAACCGGAAAAGACGCCGAACGCCGCTCCGCCGAACGCTTCGCCGTTCCAACGCCGCTCGCCGTCCGCCGTCCGCGTCAAACGAGAAAGTGCGACGATGCTAGATCGAAAAACCTACGACGCCCTGTCGAAAGCGCTAAAAAATCGCGAGCGTTCCTGCCGCTCGATCGCGCGCGAATTCGGCGTCAGTCATACGTTGGCCCTCAAAATACGTCGTTACCGCGGTCGCGTTCGCGTCGCCGACGAACCGGAAATCGCGGAACCCGACGGCGACTTTCAACGTTGCCCACGCTGCGGCGAAAAGACCCGTCTTCCTTGCGTTTACTGCGCCGTTCAAGACGCGTTGGCCGAAAATCCCCGCGTCGAAAATCAAAACGACGAAGACGACGAACGCGGCCCGGCGTTTCTCGACGACGCGTTTGCGATCGACCTGCCCCCGGAAGAATTCGCCCGTTATCAAGAAGTGCGCGCTTGGCGAGAACGGCGCCCCGACCCGCGTTTCGAAGTCATACCCGACGACTGGCCTTGGCGCGACGAAACGTTCGTCGAC
>JAFTUJ010000130.1 GCA_017466305.1 Thermoguttaceae bacterium | reverse complement strand
TCGCGCTGTTTGCGCTGTTTGCGTCGTCGGCGGATGTTGGAGCGTTCGCGCTGTTTGCGCTGTTTGCGTCGTCGGCGGATGTTGGAGCGTTCGCGCTGTTTGCGTTGTTTGCGTTGTTTGCGTTGCTTGCGTTGTTTGCGTCGAAAAGGCGTTCGTCGTCGAGGAGTTTTTCCGGCGAAAGGGGCGACTCGCCGGCAAGCGCGCTTCGGGGCGTCGGGGTCAAACGGAGGCGCAACCCGGCCAACGTCGTCGTTTCGTTCGGACGCTCCGGGTCGTCGAAGAAGATCGCGCCGTCGAACGCTTCGACGGGACAAGGCTTTTCGCTCGGCGTCGGTTTGAGGCGGCGCAAATCGTCGAGGAAAACGGCGGAAGCGACGCCGGAGCGCATTTGCGGGCGAGTAATCGCGATTCGGCGCGGCGAAAGGTTTCCGGATTTCAGCGCGTTCCAGTCGATCGGAATTTCGACGTAAATTTCCTCCGCTTCGAGGAGCGGCGGCGCGTCGGGCGGAGCGTCCGGGCGGCGCCAAACGACCGAAAGAATCCGAACGCCGCGCGTCGAGTCGAAGCGAACCGACTCGAACGAAACGTTCAACTCCGGGAACTTGCGTTGCAATTCCGTTTGAACGACGCGTCGAATTTCCGAGTCGGCGCGGCGATACGCGATCCCGGCGACGACCGCCGCCGCGAGGAAAGCGAGAAAAACGCACCAACGGAAAACGATTTTAACGGTTTTGAACATTGCGTCGACGCAAAGGGAAAGGAGGAAACGTTAAGCCGGGTAAAAAGCGCGGTTCGGGCGGAATAGGAAAATTGACGGGGAAAGTAAAGACGGAAAAACGAGCGGTTAAGGCGAAACGGGGGAACGGCGCGCTCGTCGGCGTCCGAGTCGACGCAAAACGCCGAGCGCAAGGAGGCAAAGGAAAACGATCAACGGGAATCCTTTCGACGTCGGGGTTTTTAACGATAAACAATCGACGCGGCGACGTCAAGACGGGTTTTCGACGGCGCGGCGAGCGGGCGATTTCGGCGTTTGCGATTTCGGCGTTTGCGATTTCGGCGGCGCGGCGGCGCGGCGGTCGAAGGAAGACGCGCGACTTTTCGCCCTATTAATATATAAGGGGAAAAACGGGTCGAACGAACGGCGAACGAACGGCGGCGCGTCGACGTTGCGAAGCGGGAGCGCGACCCGACCGAAACGGCGGACGGTCCGGCGAAATATCGACGACGATAATTAAATAACGTCGACTTAACCGCCGCGTCGCGACCCTGTCTTTTTTCCCGATACGTCCGTCGGAACGCGGCGGCGGACGCTATTTTCGAAAAAGGTTGATTTTTCGGCGAAATTTTGCGAAAAATTCGCGTCTTTTTTTCTTAAGAACGGACGGCCCCGTTTTTTTTCGCGAAAATCTCGGTTATAATGTCGACTGAAGGCGTCGGCGTTCGTTGCGCGTCGGCGTCCGTTTTATCGACTTTTCTTGTTTTAGCGGTTTCGCAAGGCGCCGACGGCGTTTCGCGAACTATTTTTGAAAAAAACGAGCGAACGGCGGGAAACTTTGGGAACGAACGCCGTTCCGACGCGTCCAACGTTTCAGGAGCGGATGTGAACGACGAACGACTGATCGACGCGACCTTGGCCGGCGACAAAAACGCTTTCGGCGAATTGGCGCGCAAGTATCAAGATCGCGTGTACAACTTGGCGCTGCCGATCGTCGGCAACGCGGACGACGCGCTCGACGTCGTGCAGGAGACTTTTCTGCAGGCGTTGGCGCATCTCGAAAGTTTTCGCCGTTCGAGCCGATTTTATACTTGGCTTTATCGCATCGCGTACAACTGCGCCGTCGGAGCGTTGCGCAAGCGCGGACGAACGACTTCGGTCGACCGAATCGTCGAGGAAGTCGGCGACCGTTTCGAGTCGCCGGTCGAGTCGCCCGACGCGAAATCGAAGCGCGACGACGACGTGCAAGCGTTGCGCGAAGCGTTGGCCAAGTTGCCGGAAGAGTATCGGGCGCCGATCGTTTTGCGCGAAATTGAAGGCGCGAATTACGAGCGGATCGCCGAAGCGTTGGAGATTCCGATCGGAACGGTGCGCAGTCGGCTGCATCGAGCGCGGAACGCGTTGCGCGAAGCGTTGGAGCGTCGTCGAAACGATTTTTAACGCGCCGATTTTCGTCAGGCAAATCGGTCGACGTCGCGATAAATCGGTTTGAAGGCGTTTTTGCGCCGTCGAAGCGATTTTACGTCGGCGAAACGATTTTGCGTTGTTGAAACGATTTTGTTCGCCGAAACGTTTGGACGCCGCCGAAGCGATTTTGGGTCGCCGAAGCGATTTTAACGGCGCGCCGACGAAGCCGCGTCGCGCCGACCGCTCGAAAACAACGATCGACTGGGCAAGCTCGCCAAGCGAGGGGAAATCGATGAAACGGGAAATTTGGGAAGAATTGGTCGACCGCGTCGTCGACGACGAATGTACGGTCGAGGAAAAACGGGCGCTGTACGAAGCGGCGGAACGAAACCCGGAGATTCGCGAAGCGATCGACGCGGCGTTGCGGATTCGCAAATTGTTGCGAAGTTCCGCGGGCGCGTCCGTTCCGCCCGAGTTTTCCGAGCGGCTTCGTTTGGCGATCGAGCGTTCCGATTTTTGGGTCGAACGCGAAGTCGAGCGTCCGGCGGTTCGACCGGCGTCGACGACGGCGGCGGAGCCCGCGGAGACGACGAAGGGACGCCGTTGGGGCGGACGTCGGGTCTTTTGGGCGACGACCGGAGCGGCGGTCGCGTTTGCGGCGGTCGCGCTGTTGGCGCCGGGCGTCGTCGACGGAACGAAAGCTTTTCTCGCCCGATACGATAAGATAGAGGAAACGGGGGGAACGGGGGGAACAGGCGACTTGGAAAACGGCGTCGGCGAGAAAAAAGACGCGTCCGCGACGAAGAATTCGCCGAAAGTCGCGCCCCGCCTGCCGATTCGAACGCCGCAAAACGCGTCGACCGCTCCGGAAACGCCGCCGACGTCCTATTCGGACGGCTTTTATACGCGTCGCGTTTTAGACTCCGCGAACGCTCGACGATTGGTCGCGGAGTTTTTGCAAGTTTGTCGCGACAATAACGTTAAATACGCGAAAATCGACGGCGATTTCGAGTTTTTGTTGACGAAAACGACGGCGGACGCGAGAGATAAAATTTGGCGTTGGTTGAACGAAAACGCTTGCGAAATCGCTCCGCGCGCCGAGAATAATTTGGCGGAGACCTGGAATAACGGCGCCGATAATATTGAAAACGTGCGAGTTTCGTTTTTCGTCTCCAATAACGAGCCCGTCGGCCCAACTGAATAACGCGCGACAACCCCTTTTCGCCGCCCGTCGAGTCGTTCGACGTCTTGACGAAACGCCTGAAATCGACGTTGCAGACGGCGTCAAGGTTAAAAAAGAGCGATTAAGCGCGTTATTTGGGGAGAAAATTTAAAAAAATCAGGGAAAACGACAAGAATCCGCTTGATTCAAGTGAAATTGTTGTGTATCCTATCATTTTAGAGAACCGTATTTTTTGCTTTGTCGGTCGAGGTTTCCGTTTAACGACGACGAATCCGACGCCGACGAGCGCAAACCGACGTCGAACGAACGCCGTTCGGCGCGACTTTTCGAACGCCGAAGCGCAAACGGCGCCGGAGCGTTTGAAAAAACGGTCGAACGGTTCGGTTTTTTGAGCGAACGTTTCGAGCGCGTTTTGCCGAGAGAAACGTCGCGAACCTTAGCGCCGGCTTTTAACGTTTGGACGCCTTGCGAAGCGCGGCCCGAACCGGCGAAGTCGGACGAGTCGGTTGTTTCGGGTTGGACGGTCGAGAACGCGCCGTCGATTCGAGACGAGCGAACAAAAAAATAAAGGGCAAGGTCATTCGCGTCGAGAAGACCGTTTGAATTATTGATTATTTAACGCGTTTTCGACGCTCTTATTCTGCAAAGGAAAAGAAAATGAAAAAGACGTTCAAAGCCGGTTTTACGCTCATTGAGTTGCTGGTCGTTATCTCGATCATCGGGATGCTGGCCGGTCTGCTCCTTCCCGCCGTCCAAGCCGCGCGCGAATCCGGTCGCCGCACCCAATGCATCAACAACCAAAAGAATATTGCGTTGGCGTTTAACTCGATGGAATCGTCGGTCAGCAAACTTCCGACGTGGCGCGACAACATGAACATCGACTCCGGCGGTTCCGCGGTTATCGGTTGGATTCCGCAAATTTTTACCTATATGGAACAACCGCAAGTTTACGAACAACTTCGCGACAACGGCAACCGCGTTAGCGTGACGATTCCGTCGTTCCAATGCACGAGCGCCGGTTCCTCGGAAGAAAACGGCAATAATTACGTCGCCAACTGCGGCGTCGCCGACGGCGCGTTCGCGGTCGACGAAAACGGTAATTACACCCTTTCGGCCTTCGCCAAAAACAAGAGCAACGGGATGCTTCTCGACGGCGCGTTCGGCGGCAAAGCGTTGACCCTCAACGACGTCAAAGACGGAACTTCGAACACGCTCCTCATCTCCGAAAACCTCCAAGCGGGCGGCATTTGGGCGAACCGCGAATACGGCGTCGGTTTCTGCGTTACCTATCCGGATAACGGTCAATACGGCTTCGGTCAAGTTCAAACGAGCGAAAACGGCGTTGAAACCGTTTCGACGCTTGCTCCGCTGCGCGTGAACCGCGGGCGCGAAATCCAAACTTACGAAGACTTGGCGCCGAACGACGTCAACGGTTGGGCGACCGACGACATGATGGAAGATTACAGCAACCAAGCTTGGGCTTACGCTCGTATGTCTTCGATGCACCCGAACGTCGTCGTCGCGGCGATGGTCGACGGTTCGACTCGCGTTGTTAACGAAGGCGTCGAATTGGAAATCCTTGTTCGCGCGATGGCTCCGCAAGACATGAAAACGACCTTCAACACCGAAGGCGGCGGTTTCCAAACCACCGACGTTCTGGACTTGAGCAAACTCTAATCGTTAATTCGACGATAAATTGCGGCGTTTGAGCGTCTTTTGACGCTTGCCCTTGAGACGAACCGGCGTTTCGCGCGTCGGTTCGTTTTTTGTTTCTTGGCGACGCGACCGGTAACGCGGCGGGGCCGGGCAAATGTTAAAACGGGTAAAGTCGAGCGGCGCGTTAGGAAGAAAACGACCGGAAAAGATTTGGCGCTAAGAGAAGACTTAACGTTAAAATGGGGAAAGTCGGCAAGGGATGCGAGGATTAGCGAGCGAGGAAAAGCGAGGCGGGGCGAAGAACGACGAACAAAATGGCGGCGAACGTCGACGTTAAACGAGGAAAAACCCGCTTGGCGCGTCGTTGAGAGAACGCGTCGAGCGGGTCTTGTATTGGCGTTAAGTTGGAAGGTTTGCAGCGACCGCGGGACTTTGGAATTTAGCGTCTGCTAAACCGCGCGGTTTGCGTCGACGTTAACCCCAAAAACCGCCCGGTTGGAAGAGCGGCGCGACGGCGTTCGCCCATTGACCGACGTCTTGCGTCCAGTCGAGAACGTTGTAACGATAGCGAAGTTGTTGCGCGAGGCGGTAACTCCGTTCGAGGCGCGGGCGGTCGATTCCGATTTCTTCCGGCGTCGCCGGCGCGGCGGCGTCGGCGATCATCCGTTGAATCGTCGCGGCCGGGAGAAGTTGCGCTTCGAGACGCGGTTTGAGCTCGGCCCAAGCGTCGCGGAAGAGGCGCAACCGACGTTCGAGTTCGTCCGGTTCGACGAATTTTTTGCGGCATTCGCTCTCGACCGTTTGGCGGAGACCGGACGTTCCGAAATTTTCTTCGAGTTCGCGTTCGATCGTTTCCCAAGCGCGGAAGTTTTGCGGAATCGCGGCGATCGCGGCGTCGAAAGTCGCTTCGCTCCAAGTCGCCAAAATCCGTTCGTAAAGCGCGGAGGTGGAGACGGTTCCGACGCCGACTTTGAACCCGTGCGACGGCGCTTCGCCGTTGTAGGTATGATGTTGGTTGTCCCAAAGGTGGCTGAATTGGTGTTCGGCGCCGGACGCGGTGCGGGACGTTTTCGCCTTTTGCATCGCCAGTCCGCTCATAACGAGTCCTTCGGTCAGCCGCGCCAACGCTTTTTTATCGCCGCGAGCGACGCCGGTCGGGTCGGC
>JAFTUJ010000129.1 GCA_017466305.1 Thermoguttaceae bacterium | reverse complement strand
TTCCGCACTTTTCGCAGCGTTTCATATTTTTACCCTTTTACCAACTTACTTCAACAAGCATCGGTTTAACGTTCGCTTACCGTCTCGTCGGTTCCATTCCGTAACGGTTCGGGCCGCGCGTCGGTTCCGAAACCATATAAACAAACAAAATTACCCATCCGATACCAAGGAGAAAAGTCCAAAGCCAGTTCGCGCCGGAACGGTTCGCGTCGTGCAAACGCCGAATAGTAACCGTCAAACTGGGAAAGAAGAATATAATCCCAAAAACGCACGCCACCGCAGGTTCCGCGTTTTCGACAAGAACCAGGAGCTCCTCCTCCGTCACGCCTTGCAACACGCCGACAAAGCCTATGCAGAAACACGCGACGAACCACAACGCCAAATAAATTAAAACATACCAAAGATAGAAGAACCAAAATTCGGAACGAGAAGCGCGACCGTCGCATGAAAAATATTTTTTCATACAAACGCTAAACGCGCCGCCAAAACCCGGAATCGTCGGAGCGTTTTGAACGCCGTATCCTCCGCCGTTGTAAGGATTGTACGGTTGCGGTTGCGGTTGCGGATACGGTTGCGGATACGGCTGTCCTCCGTTGTGCGCGTACGGATTGTTCGCGATATCGGCGGGCAACGCCGCGCCGCAGACGTTGCAAAAGTTAGAGTTGGAAACGATCGCGTTTCCGCATAGAGGACAAAAAGCCGCCATTTTTAACCCCTTTCAATAAATGTCGACGTCGATTTTTCGGCTTGCGGGAACTTGCGATATAAAAAAACCGTCGTTTCCTTGGTCTAAAAACGACGGTTCAATTTTAACGCGCGCCGCCAAGCGTCTTACGGATTCACTTGTTTCACGCCGTAACGGTTTTCTTCTTTCGACCCCGGAACGAAGCAGAGACGAATCGCCAAGAGAAGCCCGCTAAGCCCGGCAAGAGCCCAACAAGCCAAAGCGGCTTGAACGGATTTGCCCAACGCTTTGAAAGTCGCCCAATCGTCGACGCCGGCCAAGAGTTTCTTGAAGTCGCGCGCTTGATCGACGATCAAATCCGCGTCCAATTTGAACGTTCCGTTCGTCATATAATAAACGACGGCGACGCAACCGGCGGCGGCGAAAAGCCCCGGAATCCAAACGCGCCAACCGGTTTTATTCGAGTCGTGCAAACGACGCGCGGCAACCGCCAACCCCGGAATCAAGGTCAAACCGCACCACACGGCGCAACCGTTGAGCGTCCATTTCAAATAATCCGACGAAAGCCCGCGTTGTTGGATCGCGACCGCGGCGCCCGCGAAAAGCGCGCTAATAATCCCGTAAACGACGAGCCAACCCCAATACTCGGCGCGAGTCGCGCGACCGCCGATTTTGCAGTAATTCGCCAAGCAGCTAAAGAACGCGCCGCCAAAACTCGGCCCGACGTTCGTTTCTACTTCAAACTCATGTCCGCATTCGGAGCAAAAACGAACGGCGTCGTCGTTCGGACGACCGCAATTAGCGCAATATTTCGACATGTTACTCTTCCCTATGTTTTTTTGGCGCGCGTCGTCAATCGAACGCGCAAACGATTCGGTTGTAATGCGTAAATTTTACTTCGACGCGACGACGCGGCGTTTTACGTCGCTCGCCGTCGCCGCGCGATCTTCAATTTTTTCGCCGTCGGTCGACGAAGTTTCCTTGTTACGCGCTACTAAGAGCGCGTCGGCGCAAGAAATCGTTCTCGATTTCCGGAAAATTTTCCCAAAAATTTTCCAACGCGGTTCGGCTCTTCCGCGCCGCGTTATCGACGCGTTCGCCGCGACGTTTCGGCGACGCTAAGGAGCGTTTTTTCGCGGCGTTTCCGTCGTTTTCCCGCGTCGCCGTTTGCGCCGTTTTCGCGTTTTTTAGCGGTCCATTTTGGCGATAGAGTCGCTAACGCTGAATCTCTTGATCGTCGCGTTTCCGGTTGTCGTCGGGGTAACCGGACGATCCCAGTCGGTCCGTTTTTTCATCTCCTCGATCCGGCGTTTCAGCTCGTCGTTTTCGCGTTGCAGACGCGCTTCCGCGTCGCCGCGACGATTTTCCGCTTCCGCGAGCCGATATTCCGTGTCCGCGAGCCGACGTTCTCTCTCTTGAATCTCGGCGAGCCGACGCTTTTCTTGCTCGCTCAAACGACCGGCGTTGATTTCGAGGTTGCGTTTTTCGGCGGCGAGGTTGTTTCTTTCGGCTTCGAGGTTGTTTCTTTCAGCTTCGAAGTTGCGTTTTTCGGCTTCAAGGTTGCGTTTTTCGTCTTCAAGAACGCGCGCTCGAGCCTCGAAGTTGCGCGCTTGCGCGTCGACGTATTCTTGTTGGTCGGCGACGCGATCCTTGATTTCTTCGAGTTGACGGTTTTCCTCTTCGATGCGACGATTTTCCTCTTCGATGCGACGATTTTCCTCTTCGACGCGACGCTTTTCCTCTTCGACGCGACGGTTTTCCTCTTCGAGGCGACGCTTTTCAGCTTCGATTTGTTTCCAGATTTCCTCGATGCGTTGTTTTTCGACTAATTCTTTCCGTTGGCGCTCCGCTTCTTCCTGTTCGAGCATGATTTGATAAGGCGTTTTGGCGCCGCAGCTCGTGCAAAACTTCACTTGCGGGGCCAACGGTTTGCCGCAAACGTCGCAATTAGCCGGATTCCCGGGAACTGCGGGGATTCCGTCCGACGAAGGCGCGTCGACGCCGGCGACGTTGAAGCCGCACTTCGTACAGAATTTCGCTTCCGGTTTAATTTTAGCGTTGCAATTAGGACAGGTGTTCGCCATTATCGTTTCTCCAAACAATTTTTAATTCAAACAACGCGACGCGCGCGTTTTGATTACTTATTTTTAAATTTGTTAGGAAGCGTCTTTGCGGCGCGTCGTCGTTTTTCCTTTTAACCGCGCGCCGCTATCGAAACGCCGTTTTGTTATGTAATAGAGCGGGCAATTTGCGAAAATCGTTCTTCCCGACCCCAAATTTTAGAAAAAATTTTCTTTTTTTTGGTCGTCGCTTATTCCCCCGAGCGCTTGGGGTTATTTTTCAACGTTCGCGCCGCCGACGCCGGAAACGCGCGTCGTTTTTGTAAATTTTAGCGCGTTCCTCTTCCCTTTTTATATTATAACTTCGCCAAGCGTTAAAATCAACGCGAAAACAACCGCGCGTCGCAAAAAACAACAAAAAAACGCCGCCTTTTCAAACGCCGACGTTTCTTTAAAAAACGTCAAGCCGCGTTTTATCAATCGTTTGCCCCCGACGCGTCGCGAGCGGTTCACGCGCCGCCTTCAAACCAATCGCTCAACCCGTCGACGCCAAACGCCGCTTCCAAAAGGGTCGCCGCGACATTCAAAAAAACGAGCTTGGCGTCGTTGGCGGCGCCGGACGTTCGCAAGCTCGGCGTTCGCCGCGTCGGCGACGTTTGCGGCGGCGCGAAATATTCGCGAGGTCGCCAAAAATTCCAGTCGACGACAAGAAGCGTTCCCGCAAACTCGGCGAAGCTAAAATCGTTCGCCCGTTCGTCTTCTTCGCCGCGCCGACGTTCGCCCAAACGTTGAAATTCAAACAGTTTCTTTACGCCGTCGACGACGTAATACGCGTCGGCGTTCGCGTCCGCAAACTCGATATATTTTTCGCTCGTCATTCCCGCGCTCCTTACGACGTTACGCTTTTACGCCGCCAACGCTCGTTTTTTTTCTTATCGAAGAAGGTTCGAACGTCGACGCGCTCTTTTGTTTAATAAGAGCGAACGTTCGCCTTAATTTTTCAAATTTTCCTAAAATTTCAAGAAAAAATTGGGGGGAACGTTTCAAACGCCCCGACGCCGCCCAACGCCCGAAACGATCGACGCTTTCCCCTTCGCCGTCCGCCTCTCGTCCCGTTTTACGCTCGCGCTCAACGCGGCGCGGAGCCGACGTCGCGTCGTTTTTCCAACGTTCGTTTTGCGCCTCCGCAACGCAAAAACGTCGCCCTCGTTTGCGTCGAAGGCGACGTTTCTTCGTTTCCTAGCGCTATCTAGCGTTATCCAGCGTCATTCGACGCTATTTAGCGTTTCACTTACGCGTCGACGTCTTAGCGCGTCTTGCCCCCGGTGTAACGGAAGAGTCCGAAACGATTCGGGCCGCGCGTGCCGGGCACAAACCCCATCATGACCCACAGCACAAACCCGTAGAGATTGCCGAGCGCCGTAATTCCGCGAGCGGCCATCACCATCTCTTGGGCGCCGCTCGTCGCGGCTTGAAACGTCATAACGCCGCCCAAAATACCGAGCGCGAGAACGCCCAGCAAGTGAAACCCCGAGATATTCAGGTCGTGCAACCGTCGGCAACTAACCGCGTAAGTCGGAATGATTGTCGCCAAGCCCCATCCCGCCATTACAAGCAGAGCCAAAGCCGGCGTCTCTGAAAACGCGGCCAACACGAGCCCCGCGAAAAAGAGGAGAGCCGTCAGCGCCCCGTTCCAAAGGCCCCACGCCCAGAACTCGGTTCGCGTCGCGCGTCCGGAAAAATCGCCGTAATGGCTCCAGGCATACGCGTACGCCTCGTTGAAACACGGTCCGACGGTCGCGTCGACCGGGGCGTCCGCGTAAGGCGCGGTCGCGTTCCGCACAACTTCCGCGTTCGCTTCGTAAGGATTGGGCTCGCCCCAATTAGCGTTGGCGACGCCGGTTTGGCAAGGAGCGCCGCACTGAGCGCAAAAATTGACGTTCGTTTCAAGTTGGGAACCGCATCGACGACAAAAATTAGCCATCTTCTTTTCCTTTGTTTTTTAATTCTAAGCTTTAACGCACGCCGCCGTTTTTAAGTCGGTCGACCGCGCTTTCCCTTTATCGGGAATCTTCGAGCTCCTTTGCGCTTTCCTTTGAAGCGGGTTTGAGCTCTTCTTTCATTTAATAAGAGCGCGTTTCTCCTTCAATTTTACATTTTTTTCAAAAAATTTTCGTTCCGCGACGTTCGCCGTCTCCCCGCCGCCGCGCCGACGTTCTTCCAACGCGCCGACGTCGGTCAATCGAACGTCGCGACGCCCTTGGTCTCTCGCCGTTCCAAGCGCCGCAACCCGTTTCATTTTCGACGTTTAAACCTCTTCCGCGTTTTGCGCTTGTTCGCGACGCTTCGCCTCTTGCGGCGTTAGTCGCTCCGCTCCGAAACGGTTCGGCCCCGGCGTCCCCGCGCGAAGGCCCGCAAAAACGCGGACTAAAATCCCGAACAACGCTAGAAGGACGCTCGTCGCAATTATCACAATTACTTCTGTCGCGTTCGACGCTTGTTCGGGCGTCGTTACAAGTCTCGCGGCGCCGAATCCTATCGCCCAAATCGTCGGGGCCCAACCGATCGTCGACGTTGCCGCGCAAAGAATCGCCCCGGTCGCCGCGACGAGAATCATCCCCTCTTTTTCGCCCGGCTCATTATCGCCCCCCAATAAGATAAAATCGCAGACCGCGACGCCGACCGTCGTCGCTAAAATCGCGGCGTATCCGCCCAGCGCCGTCTTCCAACTCGCGCCGACGTTTCGATCGCGCAAGCGACGCGTCCAAACCGCCGCGTCCGGAACCGACGCCGCCAAACTAAACGCCAAACCGACGCCTAAAAAAAGCAACGGTATTCCCTTCTCTCGCGCCCAAGCGAACGGAACCAACAACCCCAATCCGGCGACGAACCCCAACGCAAAGAGCGCGACGAAAGCCCCCGCGAGCCAGCCGAAATACTCCGTTCGGTTCGCTCGGCCTTTAAAGTCGAACGAACGGCGCAGGCAATACCAAAACGCGCCGAAAAAACTCGGCCCGACCGTCGGCGGCGCGTCGGCGAACTGCCAAGCGTCGGCGCCCTTCCAAACGTCGGCGGTTTCGGCGACGCGTTCCGGCGTCGCGAACGGGTTGCGCTCGTCGGCGGCGGTCGCTTCGTTCAATTCGTTTTCGGCGCGCATTTTGTTTTCCTCCTTAATCGTTGTATTAACGACGGTTAACGTTTTCCTCCTCGACGGCGTTGACGCTCCGCCAACCGAACCGCCCGTCGTAAACTTTGCCGTCGTTAATGAGGCGCGCGTCGTAACGGTCTTCGCCCTCGGCGTCGACGTATTCCTTCTTTTGCCAACGTCGCGTCGGGAAGCCGTATTGGTTCGGCTCTTTTTGGCCCGGCAGGAACAGCATGACCGCGAGAACCGCCCAGCCGACGACCGGAATCAGCGCGAGCGCCAACCAACGCCCGGATAAGCCGACGTCGTGCAGTCGCCGAACCGCCGACGCGGGCGCCGGAATCAACGAAATCAACCCCGCGACGACGCCGAGCCCGGTAAAACCGCGCTCCGCGAAATAACAATAGCTCCCCCAAGCGGCGCCGAGGAAGAGCCAAAAGCCGATGCCGCTTCCGCGTCCTTGAAAATTCGCGATTTGAGCCCAAGCCCAATACCGCGCGTCGTCCTCGTCCGTCGGGATGAACTCCGACGGTTCGAACGCGTCTTCATATTTCCCGGCGCGCCAATTTTTCGCTCGCTCTTCGGCGCGTTTTTGACTCTCCGTTTTGCGCGTCGCCTTCAACGACGCTCCGCAGACGGCGCAAAAGAGCCCGCCGTCCGCGTCGACCGCCCGCTTGCAACGGGGGCAAAAGGTCGTTCGGCAGGCGCCGCAAAAGGTATCGTCGGCTTTTAGTTGAAGTCCGCAAACTTAGCGCTTTCGCCCGGTCGTCATTTTCGTTCTTTTTTCCTTGTTCGCGACGCGTTGTTTCGTCGGCGCCGCGTTTCCTTTCTTTTTATTCTTAAGAGCGCGTTTCGCGAAAAGTTTCCGTTATTTTGAAAAAATTTTCGTCGTCCGTCCGTCGACGTTTCCCATTTTAACGCCAAAACCCCGCCGCGACAAGCGTTTTGTCGCGACGGGGTTCAATATTTCAATCGTTCAATCGCGTTCCGCTAAAAGTTCGAGCAATTCTCGGTTAATATAATATTTCGTCGTTCCTTTTTTGTTCGCCGTTAAAAATCCGTTCTCTTCCAATAAATTAAGATGTTGACGCGCCACCGCTTCTGTTTTTCCCAAGTCTTTAGCGTAAATTTTTACCTTGGTATACGGATTCTTAAAAAGATGATTTATCAAGTCTTGGCTATATAACTTAGGCAACGTCGCGCGAATCTCCTCCTTTTTTTTCCGCATTAACTCTCGAAGACGCGTTACCGTTCGCTGCGTTTGCTTAGCGGTGGTTTCAATCGCTTCTAAAATAAAAAGAACCCAATTTTCCCACTCGCGATTATCGCCCAATTCTTTCATCAACCGATAATACTCGATTTTATTCTCAATAATATAACGACTTAAATAAAGAACCGGCGCGTCGAGTAATTCGTTGTTTGTTAAATACAAGACGTTAAGGATTCTGCCGGTTCTTCCGTTGCCGTCGTAAAACGGATGAATCGCTTCGAATTGGTAATGTAAAATCGCCAACTGAATCAAAGGATCGTAATCTAATCGCTCGACGTCGTTAAAAAAAGTTAAAAAGTTGTCGAGTAATTTTTCAATATCGTCTATATTTTGCGGCGGCGTGTGAACAATTTCGTTTGTCGCGACATTTTGAATACGCGTTCCGGGCGTCGTCCGCAACCCTTGACCGTTTCCGACGATACTTCGTTGAATCTCCAACAAATCGTTGCGCCGAATAATTTTATCCCGCCGCGCTCGTTCGAATCCCGCCGTCAACGCGGCGGCGTATCCGTTAACTTCTTTTACTTCCGGCGACGTCGGGCCCAAATCGATGTTCGCCTCAAAAAGTTCGTCTTGCGTCGTTACAATATTTTCGATTTCCGAGCTTAATTTAGCTTCTTGCAACGTTAACGTTGTAATTAAAACGGCGGTATTAGGAACCGAAACAAGCGAACCGTTTAGATTGCCTAAGGCTCGCGACGCTTGATTCAATTTTTTTAACACCTTAACGGTATTGAAATCGACGTCGCGAATCGAGTCGGGAAGTAAAGAAAACCAAGGCCGACTTTTCATTATAAATTTCCAAGCTTAAACACAACGTTAAAATAAGCCAAACAGCTTTTGACTCTTTATCACAATCGCCGTTTTTCATTAAAAGCAAGCCGACTCTTTATCAAAATCGCCGTTTTTCATTAAAAGCAAGCCGACTTTTCCACTATTTTAACAAAAAAAACCGCCGCGACAAGCGTTTTGTCGCGGCGGTTTTCAACATTTCAACGCTTTTTCAAACGTTTTTCAACGACGGTTCGCCGACGCCGAATCAGGCGAGTTTGCGGCAGATCGCTTCGGCCATCTCTTGCGTGCCGACGGCGGTCGGGTCGTCGCGGTTCGGCTTCATGTCGTAAGTAACGTCTTTGCCTTCGCGAATGACTTCGGCGACCGCGGCTTCGAGGCGGTTCGCGGCGTCGGTTTCTTTCAGGTGGCGGAGCATCAGGACGCCGGACAAAATCAACGCGCACGGGTTGACCTTGTTCAAGCCCTTGTACTTCGGCGCGCTGCCGTGCGTCGCTTCGAAAACGGCGCCGTTGTGCCCGATGTTCGCGCCCGGAGCGACGCCGAGACCGCCGATCAACCCGGCGCAGAGGTCGCTCAAGATGTCGCCGTAAAGGTTCGGGAGCGCGACGACGTCGTAAAGCTCCGGCTTTTGGACGAGCTGCATGCACATGTTGTCGACGATGCGGTCTTCGAACTCGATTTCCGGGAAGTCTTTAGCGACGTTGCGCGCCGTTTCGAGGAAAAGACCGTCCGAGAACTTCATGATGTTCGCTTTGTGAACCGCCGTAACCTTTTTGCGGCCGTTTTCGCGAGCGTATTCGAACGCGGCGCGAACCAAGCGATCCGTTCCGGAAACGCTGATCGGCTTGATCGAAACGCCGGTTTCGTCGTACTTCGTCGCGATTTTGCGGCCCGGCGCCAAACGGTTGATTTCGTCGACGATTTCCTTCGTTACTTCCGAACCTTTTTCAAATTCGATACCGGCGTAAAGGTCTTCGGTGTTTTCGCGGAAAATAACGAGGTCGACCGGAACCGAGCTGAAATACGAGCGGACGCCCGGGTAATATTTGCAGGGGCGAACGCAAGCGAAGAGGTCGAGCTCTTGACGGAGGTGAACGTTCAGGCTGCGGAAGCCGGTTCCGACCGGGGTCGTGATCGGCGCCTTCAACGCGCAACGGGTGCGACGGATGCTTTCCAAAACTTCCGGCGGCAACGGGTTGCCGGTTTTTTCCATCACGTCGATTCCCGCTTCTTGGACGTCCCAATTAATCGCGACGCCGGTCGCGTCGACGCATTTGCGAGCCGCTTCGGCCAATTCCGGACCGACGCCGTCGCCGGTGATGAGGGTAACTTCGTAAGCCATTTTCGTTCCTTTCGTTCGAACGTTCGTTCGCAATTCTCAACATCGCTCGCCGAACGCCGCCTAAAATAAGCCGCGTCGACAAGCCGCTTGCGTTTATTTTACCCGAAAGCGGCGTTTCGTCAATCGCCCCCGACGAAGCGACGCGCCGCCCCCCTTCAACGCAAAACGCTCGTTCCGCGACGAAGCGAAACGAGCGTTAACGCGTTGACGTTCGGAACCTTCCGACGTTTCCGGGAGTTTTCTCAACGGAAAACGTCCGCCTTCATCGAGTAAGGCAGTTCGCCGGGTCGGAAATCCTCCGCGACGTAAAGAACGCCGCCGACGCCGACCAATTTGTTCGCGCGGTAATTCACTTCGTTTCCGCGCTCCATCGAGACGGCGATCATGTCCGCCGGGTTCGTGCCGGGCGAGCAGAATTGGCAGTGCCCAAGCGTGCGAACGAGGTTGAAGTCGGTAATGCCCGCGTGCCGCTTCGTCGGGTACATGTACCCTTCGATATAAACGCGGCGACCGTTCAGCGCGGCGATCTCCGGCGCCACTTCGCCGTCTTTCGTCAACGCCATCGAGTCGAACGCGACGACTTCGTATCCGGGCGGCGCGTTGTGATAAAAGGAGTAAACGCGCCAACACGTCGCCGAAATCGCCAACAAAACGCTCAGCGCCGTCGCGGTCGACGTCAACGTAAAACCGCCGATCTCCTCCGGCGCCCGCATAATCTTTCGCAAGCCTAAAAACCCGAGAACGGCGCCGACGACCGCAAGCAAAATAAACGGCGTCCAAAAAAAGCCCAAAATCGAAACGATCGCCGCGACCAACGAGCCGACGCCCAACGTCGCGATCTGTTTGTAATCGACCGTTTCCTCGGTCGGCGCGACCGCCTCGACGTCGCGATAAACGCCTTTCAGCGCGTCGTCAAAAACAGCTTTCATCGGTTTCGCTCCGCCGCGCTCAACGCGCGGTCTTTGTTAAGTTTAAGAAAAGCGCGAACGTTCGAAACGCGTTCCGAACCGCCGCGAGGGAGCGTCGAAAACGCGTTCCGAAAAACGTTCCGAAACGCCGCGAATCAGGTTTGCAACGATTGCGCGACGTCGGTGCGGTACGCGATCACCGCCGGCAAGTAACCGACGATCGACGCCAAGCCGATCAGGCCCGGAATCAACGCCAACTCGACCGCTTGGAAGTCCCAAGGACGCACCATCACGTTCGAATACGACATAATCAGCGGCGCGAGAGCCCCGATCGCCAAGTGTCCGATCAGCGCCCCGAAGAGCCCGCCGCCGAGCGAAAGCAAAATCGACTCGAACAAAATAATCGACATCACCGTCGAACGGCGCGCGCCCAACGCCCGCATGATCGCGATTTCTTGGCGACGCTCGTTCATCGAGTTGTAAATACTGACCATCATCCCGACGCCGGCGACGACGACGACTTGAATCGCGAAAATAATCAAAACGCTTTGAATGTTCCCGATCACGTCTTGGAAGAACGCCGCGATCTCTTGAACCGGCGCGACCGCCTGCGCTTCGAGAAGCTCGCCCTCGATCTTCGCCGGAAGCGCGGTAACCGCCGTGTCGATCACTTGGCGACGTTCCGTCGTAACGAGGTCTTTTTCTTCGATTTCGAGGCCCGGGCGGCTTTCGGTCGCCGCTTCGACTTGCGCCGCGGTCGCGGTTACTTCGACTTCGGCGTCTTTAGTAATAAGGAGAATCGCGGTCAGACGGCGCTTGTGTTCGGCGTGTTCCGCGTGTTCTTCGCCTTCGTGTTCGCCTTCGTGTTCCTCGACGCCGAGTTCGGCGCGTTTGCGGGCCAACTCTTCTTCGCGCAGGTCGTAATTGATCGTTTCGACGCCGGCGTGTCCGTGTTCGTGTTCGCGATAGAACCCTTCGAGGTTGACGAAAACGGCGCGGTCGTTCGGGCTGCCGGTGTGGTCCAAAATCCCGACGATTTTAAACGGTTCGTGCAGGTCTTCGTCGCGCGCCGAGTTCGTGTGTCCGAAGCGGATTTCTTGCCCGACTTGCAGTTTGTTCTTCTTCGCGACCGCGTAACCGACGACGGCGCCGTTATATTCGGCGTTTTTGAAAAATTCGCCTTTTTGAAGCGTGTAAGGTTTGCCGTCCGACTTCGTAACGGAGCTGAAATACTCCGGCGTCGTCGCGATAACAGGCGAACCTTGGTAGTTGTCGCCGCGAGCGATCGGAATCGCCGTTTTCACTTCCGCCGAGTAACGCGACGAACGCATTAAGTCGTAATATTCGTACGGAATCAACCCGACCGGGTCTTGGTTGTAAAAGACCGTGCTGAGAACGAGTTGCAGTTTGCTCCCCTTGGCGCCGACGATTAAGTCGTACCCCTGCGCGCCCTGTTGGAACGACTTCCCGACGACGCCGTTGATAACGAGAACCGTAACGACGAGCGCGACGCCGAGCGCCATCGAGAACGCCGTCAACGCCGACGCCAACGAACGGTGCCGAATGCTTTTCCAAGCGATTTTCCAAAGACTCATGTTGCCGCCTCAAGTAAAAAGGACGTTCGACCGCCGCGCCAAACGCCGGTCGCTTCCGAAAAATAACGAAAAAAACAAGGGCGCGCCGAGCGAAAACGTTTCCGCTCGACGCGCTTTAACGGATTATTCTTCCGTCGAATCGTTCGCGTCGTTCGCGTCCGAATCGATTTCGACCGTCGGTTCCGGCGCCGCCGTTTCTTCTCCGGCGAAGGTCGAGGCGCCGAGCGTCGTTTTCGGCGTCGCGTCGACTTCGTCGCGCGGAATGCGGTTGATCGCGACGATCGCGTCGTCGACGTCGACGTTCATCAAACGGACGCCCTGCGTGTTGCGGCCGGTTTCGCGGATTTCGTCGATCGCGAAACGTTGGATTTTGCCGCGCGCGGTGATCGTCATCACTTCGTCGCCGGCGTCGACCCGCAAGACGTCGACGACTTTGCCGTTGCGCTTGGTCGTCTTGACGTCGAGGAGACCGCCGCCCCCGCGCCGTTGCGTTCGGTAACGACGGTTCGAGGAGCCGTCGGCGCTTTCGTCGGCGTCTTCCGCTTCCGTTTCCGCGTTTTCGGCGGTTTCCGGCGTTTCGAGTTCGGCGTCGTCGACCGCGTCGCCCGGGTCGGCTCCGGCGGCGGTCATTTCGAGCGAATCGCCGAGCGCTTCCAACTCTTCGGCGCTCGTCGACGCGGCGTTCGGGCCGAACGGGGTGCGCTTCCCGTAACCGTTTTCGCAAACCGTTAAGAGATAAGCGTTTTCGTCGGCGATCGCCATCCCGACGACGTAGTCGCCGGCGCGGAGCGAAATCCCCTTGACGCCGGACGCAGCGCGCCCCATCGGTCGAGCGTCCGACTGTTTGAAGCGAATCGCTTTCCCCTTGGCGGTCGCCAAAACGATTTCGTCGCCCGGTTCGACGACCGCGACGTCGACGAGTTCGTCCCCTTCGCGGAGCTTGATCGCGATGAGGCCCGCTTTGTTCGGACGGCTGTACGCGCTCAAATCGGTCTTCTTGACGAGACCGTTCTTCGTCGCCATCACGAGGAACGCGCCCGGTCGGTCGAAGTCGCGAATCGCGCGGCAGTCGGCGACTTTTTCGTCGGCGTCGAGGTTCAGGAGGTTGACGAGGTTGCGGCCCTTCGCGTCGCGGGCGAGTTGCGGAATACCGTAAACCTTTTGCCAATAGCACTTGCCCTTGTTCGTAAAGAAGAGCAAATAGGAGTGCGTGCTGGCGACGAAGAGGTGGCGCACCGGGTCTTCCTCGTCGGTTTTCGCCCCTTTAAGGCCTTTGCCGCCGCGACGTTGCGCGCGGTACTCGTCGAGCGCGGTTCGCTTGACGTAACCGTTCGTCGTGATCGAAACGACCATCGTTTCCTCGTTGATGAGGTCTTCGTCCGCGACGTTTCCGACTTCCTCGAACGCGATTTCGGTGCGGCGTTTGTCGGCGAACTTGTTTTTGACCTCTTCCAAGTCTTGACGAACGATCGCCAAAATGTTCTTTTCGTCCGACAAAATGCGGCGGAACTCCGCAATGTCGGCGAGGAGCGCGTTGTACTCGTCGGCCAATTTTTGCTGTTCGAGGTTGACCAATTGACCGAGCGTCATGCGAAGAATCGCGTCCGCTTGCACCGGCGTGAGCGTGTAACTTTCCTTGAGGCCGCGCGTCGACTGGAACGACTCGAAACCTTCGTCGCCGAGCGCTCGATTCAGGAGCGCGGCCGGGCACTCGATTTGCATCAAGCGCTGTTTCGCCTCGAACTGCGTCGCCGACGTGCGAATGACGCGAATCACTTCGTCGATGTTGGCGTGCGCGATCAACAACCCCTCGACGGTGTGTTGACGCTTAATCGCTTTGTTCAGAAGGAATTGCGTTCGACGGCGAATGACCGAAACGCGGTGCCGCAGGAACTCGACGATCAGCTCTTTGAACGTCATGACGCGCGGTTTGCCGTCGACCAACGCGAGCAAAATGATCGAGAACGAGTCTTGCAGCGGGGTGTATTGGTAAAGTTGGTTCAGGACGACGTGCGGGTCGGCGTCTTTCTTCAAGTCGAGAACGAGACGCACCGGCTCTTTCAGGTCGGATTCGTTGCGAATCGACGAAATTCCGACGATGCGCCCTTCGTTGACCATTTCGGCGATCTTTTCTTCGACGCGGTCGCGAGCCTGTTGGTACGGAATTTCCGAAACGATAATCCGGCTTCGTTTGCCGTTTTCTTCGATGCGAGCGCGAGCGCGAACGACGATGTTGCCGCGTCCGGTCAGGTAACCGCGACGAATCCCGCGGGTTCCGCAGATGACGCCGCCGGTCGGGAAGTCCGGGCCCGGGCAGATGCGCAGCAACTCGAACGGCGAAATATCGGGGTCGTCGATCGTCGCGATCGCGGCGTCGCAGACTTCGCCGAGGTTGTGCGGCGGAATGCTCGTCGCCATCCCGACGGCGATCCCGTTCGCGCCGTTGACGAGAAGGTTCGGCGCCTTCGACGGCAAGACGGTCGGCTCCATTCGCGTTTCGTCGTACGTCGGAACGAAGTCTACCGTGTCGAGATTCAAGTCTTCGAGGAGCGTCATCGCCATTCCGGAGAGGCGCGCTTCGGTGTAACGCATCGCGGCGGGGGGCAGACCGGCGATCGACCCGAAGTTCCCCTGTTTGTCGATGAGGACGTGCCGCATGTTCCATTCTTGCGCCATCCGAGCGAGCGTCGGATAAACGACCTGTTCCCCGTGCGGGTGATAGTTCCCGCTGGCGTCGCCGGAAATCTTCGCGCATTTGACGCGTTGCGAATGCGGGCCGAGGCCGAGGTCGTTCATCGCGACCAAAATGCGGCGCTGCGACGGTTTCAAACCGTCTCGAACGTCCGGAATCGCGCGGCTGACGATAACGCTCATCGCGTACGTCAGGTAGCTTCCCTTCAACTCGTCTTCGATGGCGAGCTGAACGAGCTTCGAACCGTCCGGCAGGACGAGCTGACCGTTGGCGTTCATGATCGGGCGGAGCGGACGCAACGGCGTCGACGGCGTTTCGGAGCCGTTTTCGTCGTCGAACGAATCGGAATCGACGTTGTTATCGGCGTTCGAGTTCTCCGCGTCGGAACGTTCGTCGTCGTTCGGGCGCTCTTCGTTTTCCGAATTTTCGCGGAAATCCGCGTCGTCGTTGTTTTGATTGTCGTCGGACAAGGGAAAGTCTCCTCGCTGATGGGGTCGGACGGCGCTCGCGTCGAACGCGGTTCGGCGAAACCGGCGTTTTCGAACGTTAGCGAACGTCGCCCGCTCTCCGAAAACCGCCTAAATTCCGCAAAGCGCCCAAATTCCGGCGCTCGACCGTTCGACGAAAGCGACGCGTCGAAACGGAACCGAACGTCGTCGCGTCGACCGGCGCCGTCTTTCGCCGAAAAAGGGGCCAAACGCCGCGAAAGGAGGGCAAGTCGACGCTCTAATTATACCGGAAACCGCCGAAATTTCAACGGACGGGGCCGCCTAAATTCCAAAATTGCCCCGATTCGACGCGTAAAAAACGCAAAAAAAGAAAACCTTTAAAGAGCAACGCCGCCGACAAAAAGACTCGACGGCGCGTTTTCAAGTCGGCGACGGCGAGAAGCGCGCCGACGCGTCGGACGTTAAAGCGTCATTCGGCGTATTCGGCGACGTCGATCGTCGTCGTTTTTTCGCCCGGAACGGCGACTTTCAGCGGCGACGCGTCTTTCGTCTTCAACGCGACCGGGATAATTTGCGGCATATTGGCGATTTCCGCGTCGCGTTCGGCGCGGTAATCCGAGATTTCCTTTTGCGACATGTCGGCCATTTCCTCGATCGTCAGCTCCGGCATGGTCGGAATCGGGTCTTTGCGGAGCGTAACGACGAACGAACCTTCGGGAGCGCCCGGCGCGACGAAGTTTGCGAACGTCGTTTGGACGACGCACTTCCCGGACGCGTCCGTCTTCCCGCCGACGATGACGCCGCTAATCGGCGTTTCCGGAATCAACGCGACTTCGACGCCCTCGATCGGAGCGCCGCCGTCGACGACGACGATTTCGCAACTCGACGTTTTCGGGAACCCGCTCGGCTTGCCGGAACACCCGACGACGACCGCCAACGAAAGCGCGACCAACGCCGCGCAATAAAGATTTTTCATCGCTTATTTCCTTATTGTCAATTTTCCGCTTATTTTAAGGCGAAAGCCGCCCGGATTTTCGAGCGGCTTTCGAAGAACGTTCGAACGAACCGCGACGCGCTTCGTTAAGTCGTCGCCGCGTCGCGAGCTTTCAAAACGTCGTTATTGCAAGTCGGTTTCGCCGCCGGAAATCGTCCCCATCGCGCCCC
>JAFTUJ010000128.1 GCA_017466305.1 Thermoguttaceae bacterium | reverse complement strand
TGACAACGTTCCAACAAGAAACGACTCTAGGCGCGACGAAACCTCCGCCGCGCCTCTAAGCCGGTAACCTAAATCATCTTTTCAACGGCGACGCAAAAACGCTAAAACCGTCCAACTCGTCCGAAACCAACGAGGCGACGCGCTTTGTCGTAAGTTTCTTCGGCGATTTGGCGAGCGTAATCGCGCCCGCGGTCGAGCGTCTCGTCGACGAGCCCCGACTTCATCGTTTCGGCAAATTTTTCTTGCAATTCGGCCAAGAACGCGCAAACGACTTCGGCGACTTCCTTCTTCAAATCGCCGTATCGAGCGTTTTCAAAATGTTTTTCCGTTTCCGGAATCGTCAACCCCTTGAAAACGGAGTAAATCGTCAGCAAATTCGAAACGCCGGGCTTGTTCGCTTCGTCGAAGTAAACGCCTTCGCCGGAGTCGGTAACGGCGCTCATAATCTTCTTGCGCGCTTCTTTTTCGGTATCGGTCAAGAAAATCGACGCTTTCGGGTTCTCGCAACTCTTGCTCATCTTCTTTTCCGGCGCCTGCAGGTCGCGGATTTTCGCGCCGACGGTCGGAATGAGCGGTTCCGGAACGACGAACGTCTCGCCGTATTTCGAGTTAAAACGTTGCGCCAAGTTGCGCGCCAGCTCGACGTGTTGCTTTTGGTCGGCGCCGGTCGGAACGACGTGCGCGTTATAAAGCAAAATGTCGGCCGCCATCAAAATCGGATAAGTGAAGAGCCCGCAACCGATTTCCTTCTTTTTCTTCTCCTGCTCCTCGGACTTCGCCTTAAATTGCGTCATCCGCGACATTTCGCCCATATATGCGGTGCATTCGAGAATCCAAGAGAGGTTCGCGTGTTGCGGCACTTCCGACTGAATGTAAATATGATTTTCGTCCGGAGAAACGCCGCAAGCGAGGTACATCCCGACGACTTCGCGAATCCGACGATGAAGCAACTCCGGGTCTTGCGGCACGGTGATCGCGTGCATATCCGGCACAAAAAGGAACGTTTCGTAATCGTTTTGATAATTAACGACCTGTTTGATTCCCCCGCAATAATTTCCGATCGTCAACACGCCGCTCGGTTGCAAGCCGGTCAAGAGTCTTTTTTTCATCGTTTTTCCAATTTCGCTTTTCAAATCAAATTCAAAACGTTTCGCGACGACTCGCCAAACGTCGACGATAATATTATACCCGTTTTTCGCCGTTTCGCAAGCGGGGGCGGCGCCGTCGTTCTTAAAAGGCCGCCGTCCGCCGCGCGTCTCGACGCGTTCAAGGATCGCATTGTTAAACGCATTAATTAATATCGACAACAACGTGTAACATTTCGCCGCCGATTCTCCGTTTCGCGTTCGACGCCAAAACCGTCCTCGCGCCTTCTAAACAAACGCTCGAAAAAAATTTTCTCCCCCGCTGGACGAAGCCGGAAAAATCGGTTAAAATATGATCGGATAGTTTTGGAAAGCGCGTTATAAAACCTCTTTCCAGCTTGTCGAACGTCGCGCTCGCCGTCGTTCGTCCTTAATTTGACGTTTGTTTGAAGACGAAAGGTTTGAAATGGAACTGCACGAGTTGATTCAATCCCTCAAAACCGATGAAGGCGGTAAAATCGTTATGGTCGTTTCGGACGGTATCGGCGGTCTTCCGCTGCAACCGGGCGGGCCGACCGAATTGGAAGCCGCGTCGACGCCGAATCTCGATCAACTCGCCGCCAAGGGCGTTTCCGGCATGTCGCTCCCGATTCTCCCGGGCATTACCCCCGGCAGCGGCCCGGGCCACCTCGGCCTCTTCGGTTACGACCCGCTCGTCTTCCAAATCGGTCGCGGCGTTCTCGAAGCCGCTGGCATCGCGTTCCCGGTCGGCCCGAACGACGTTTGCATCCGCTGCAACTTCTGCACGATCGACGAAAACGGCCTTATTGTCGACCGCCGCGCGGGCCGCATTCCGACGGAAGAATCGGTCGAAGTCGTTAAACTTCTCGAAAACGTCAAAATCCCGGGCGTCGAAGTCTTCGTTAAACCGGTGAAAGAACACCGTTTCGTCGTCGTCTTCCGCGGCGAAGGTCTCGGCGGCAACGTCGCGGACACCGACCCGCAAAAGGTCGGCGCGAAACCGCTCGATCCGGTCGCCAAAGACGCCGAAAGCGAAAAGACCGCCCAAGTCGCGAAGGAATTCTTCAACCAAGCCGTCGAAATTCTCAAAGGCCAACCGAAGGCTAACTGCTTGACGATGCGCGGTTTCGCGAAAAAGCCGAGCCTCCCGACCTACAAAGAACTGTACTGTCTCGACGCCGACGCGATCGCCGTTTACCCGAAGTACAAAGGTCTCGCGAGCCTCGTCGGAATGGAACTCGTCGGTTCCCCGGCCTCGCTCCAAGAAGAAGTCGAAGTTCTGAAAGAAAATTGGAACACATACGATGTCTTCTACCTCCACTTCAAGTACACCGACAGCCGCGGCGAAGACGGCAACTTCGAAGAAAAACGCAAGATGGTCGAAGAACTCGATAAAGTTATGCCGGAAATCGCGTCGCTCATCGGCCCGAACGACGTCTGCATCCGTTGCAACTTCTGCACGATCGACGAAAACGGCCTCATCACCGACCGCCGCGCGGGCCGCATTCCGACGGAAGAATCGGTCGAAGTCGTTAAACTCCTCGAAAACGTCAAAATCCCGGGCGTCGAAGTTTTCGTCAAGCCGGTTAAAGAACACCGTTTCGTCGTCGTTTTCCGCGGCGAAGGTCTCGGCGGCAACGTCGCGGACACCGACCCGCAAAAGGTCGGCG
>JAFTUJ010000127.1 GCA_017466305.1 Thermoguttaceae bacterium | reverse complement strand
GACGGCGCGACCGCGTCGCAACCGACGTACTCCGCCAAGACGCGGCAACCGCCGTCCGTGTCGAGAAATTCGTTGTCCGAGACGCGCGGCTTCTTCATCGACCAAAGGTTGTAGTCGTTTCCGCCCTTGCGCGTCGGTCGCTTTTCTTCCGCGCACTGGTGCGCCGCGAACGTCGCGACCGCTTCCGGAGCCGCCGCGCAAACCGTCGCCGCGCCCGGGCGCCCGACCGGAACGAACCAAGCGCTTTCGCGCCGCGTCTTCGCCGTGTTCGAGTCGAACAACAGCGACGCGTAAACGTTCGCGTAACGCCGAGCGACCGAGTCGCGACTTCGCGGATTCTCGATCCAGTCGAACTCGGTCGCTTCGCGTCGGGACGGAGCGCGCCGCCACTCGCCCGGTTTGAGCGCGTAATAACGCATCAAACGAGCCGACGCCGCGTCGCCGTAACACGGGATCGCCCGCCCGAAAAAGCGACCGTCGCCGCGCCGATGGAACGCGTCGATCGCCGACCAAAGCGCGAGTTCCATTTCGCCGTCGCCGCAGTCGACGCCGCAGAGCGCCAACTTGCAAAATCGGCGTCGCGACGCGCCGCGCGGTCGGGCGTGTTGCTCGAACTCCGTCGCTTCGTCGACGTCGACCGGGCGGCCTTGCGCGTCGAAATATTGCCGTTCGAAAATCGCGGTCAACAGGTCGAGCGTCGCGTCGGCCAAGCGGTCGAACTTGTCGCCGTCGACGTATTCGTCCTGCAAGTCGACCGAAAAACTTTTCTTCGTCGTTTTCTCGACCGGCTGTTCCGGCCAAATTCCGAAGTCGACGACGTGAACGAGCGAAAAATCTTTGCTAAACGCCGTTACTTGATAATTTAAGTAATGCTCGCCCGCGTCGACGAACGCCGTCAACACGTCGGCGCCGTCGGGAATTTCGCAAGGTCGGAGCGCTCGCGGGTATTCGGCGTTCGGGTCGGCGACGCGCGTCTTGCGCTCGACGACGATCGGGGTCAAGCCGCCGTCGTCCTCTTGCGCGCCGCGTTCGGCGTCGTTCTGCAACTCGCTCCAAAACGAGCGTTCGGACGACGCCCATTTTTCGAGCGCGTACTGAATCGCCGTCAGTTGCGCCCGTTCTTTGCGGAGCGGGTTGTCCGCGACGCAATCGCGTTCGATCGCCTCCGCGTTCGCTCGGTAATATTCGTTGATAAGTCGACGCGACGTCGCGACGTCGTCCGGATATTTACGGTAAATCTCTTCGCGACGCGTTTTGTAAGCGCGCCAAGCGTCGAAGTTTTGCGGAACGCTCGTCAAAAACGGAATCCGCGTCGTGTTGAAGTCGACCAACTCCTCGCGAATCCGTTGCGCGACGTCGCCGGGTCGGTTCTGCGTGATCGCCGACAAGACGACGAGCGGTTCTTTCCCGCCGTCGTCCTCGATCCCGGAAAGGTAACCGACCGACGAAACGATCGTCGAAAATATCCGGTCGACCTCGTTTTGCGAACGCGCCGACGCGTCCGTCTGCACGTCGTCGAACATAACGGCGCCGACGCGAAAATGTCCTTCGTCGCGGATCGCGTGTCCCGCGCCGCGAATCGCCGAGCCGATCGACGCGAAAATAATCAGCGAGCCGGACGACGGCGAACCTTTGATTATCGGAAACTGAATCCGCTCCGGCGAAACGATAATTTCACATCGAGCGCCCTTGTACGTCAGCGGTTTGTTCGCGACGCCGCGTCGACGTTGGAGCGGGTAGCAGATTTCCGGATAGTCTTGCGCGAACGGTTTCGCGTCTTGCGGCTTCTTGTCGTAATCTTCGTAAAGCGCCGTCGCGAACCATTCCGACGCCTGCTTCGTCGTGCGCTCGCCCTCGGCGGTAACGTAATACGCGTGTCGGAAGCGCCCGGTCGCGAGCCCCATCAGCATCAGTCCGGAAAGAATCGACGTTTTGCCAAACCCGCGATACGCTTCGATATTTTTCGAACCGTCGGCGAGAATCGTTTCCCAACATATGCGAATAAACCGCTCTTGACTCGCCGAAAACTCCGCCTTAAACACAAGCGGCAAATAGGTTTTCAGCCAAAGGACGGGGTCGCGTTCGCACCGGATTCGCCGCTCGACGTCGAAAATCGGCGGGATCGGCGCGATTTCGTTTTCGGCGGTCGCCGCCGCGATTCGGCGCGCGTTCTCCTGTTCACGACGCTTGGCGCCGACGCTCGGCATTACCGCGCCTCTCGCGACGCCGCGACGAGCCGGTCGACGACGATTCGCGCCAAGTCGTCGAGGTCGAGCCCGGCGTTTTCTTGCCCCGCCGCCGACTCTAAAATCGCGCGGGTTCGCGTTTTCTCGACGTCTTCGCTCTTCTCTTCGCGCTCGGTGATTCGGTTGTAAAGCGCGAACAGCTTGTTAATCTCCTTGAGCGTCGCAAGCGCGACTTTTGAGTCTTGGCATTTCGTCGACGTCGAATAAAGCTCGTTGAGCCGAGCGACCGCGACGCCGAGCGCTTTCTTGGGGTCGACGCTCGCGCTCTTCTCGACGTCGCGGCGAAGCGAGCGAACGAGCGCTTTCGCGTCGCTTGCGTCGAGTCCGAGTTTTTCGACCGCCGCTTCGACGACAAGCGCGTCGTTTTCCGACGCGAGAACCATTTTGCGAACTCTCTCGCGAGCGTCTTCCGTTATTTTTAAGGCCAAGCGAACTTTCCTTTTAGCGCGAACATTTCCTCGAACCAAGCGCGGTGAAACTCCCAAAGGTCGCGGTCGTTCGAAACGACGTACTGCTCGAGGCGCGGGTTCGCGGTTAGGTTCGCCGAACCTTCGATCGTCAAATAGGCGTTCCGCTCCGGCGCGTCGAGCAAAATAACTTTGCAATGCGTTTCGAACGCCTTTATCTTTCCGCCGCGTTTCGCGAGACCTTCCGCCAACAACGTATAAACGACCGGTTCGCGCCGTTTGAAATACGTTCCGAGTAAAAATCCGGAACGACCGCGCACTTTCCCGGCGTCGCAAAGTTCGAAGAACTCTTTGACGCTTTGCCGGTTCGCCGTCCAAGTCGCGCAATAAAAGGAGTCGGTCGCGCCGATCCAGTCGATCAGCGTCGGAACCCAAGTCCAAAAGTTGAACTTGTTCGCGCTAACGACGTGAAGCGACTCGCCCGGCGCCGGAGGTTCGCGAACCAACTCGCGCAACGCTTCCTGTTGGCGTATCCGGAGAAACGACCGCTTCGCTTCCCGGCGAATTTGGCGCGGCGACGGCGTTTCGGTCGTTTCGTCGGACGCGTCGCCGAACAAATTGTCGAGAAACGCGTTTCCGTCGACTTCGGCGTCGTCCGGTTCGTCGAAAAAAACGTCGAAGTCGTCCATCGCGATTTTTTTAAGGGGGGGTGGGACATACCCGGCGACCCGGTCGGGTTTCGGGCGCCTCGGGGCAAGCGAACGTTTGGGAAGAACCTAAACGAGCGAAAGAGAAATTCGCGGGAAAGAAAAAATCCCGACGACGCGCGGACTCCTAGAGAGTCGGCGCGAACGGCGGGATTTCGCATCGAATCTTTGTAACGCTCTTAGTATACGCCGCGCGAAGCGGTTTGTCAAGCGTCGATTTTCAAGTTTTTCGCCCGAAAAACGCCAAAAAACCGCCGTTTTCGCGTCAAAATCGACGAAAAAACGACGGTTTCGCGTTATTCGAGTTTAAGCCGCTTCGGTTAGTCCAACAAAACGGCTTCTACTGGACTAAGAAAATTCTTAGTCCAACAAGGCGGCTTCTATTGGACGTGTAATAGTTGTTGCCGACTTAAAATCTATCTCGCGCCAACGCTTTACCGCGTTACTCCGGCGCTTCGAACTCGAACGGTATCGCGGGCGGGTCGGCTTCGCGAACGCGGACTTGGAGAATCGCGATCGTGTCCGCTTGCGCCGCGACGATCGCGTTGCGCGTTTCGTTCGCCTTCGTCAATTCGGCGATCGTCGCGTCGCGTATCTCATTTCCCTTGCGCAACTCGGCGGCGAGCGCGATTTCCGCTTTCAACCGCTCCGTTAAACCGGCGAGCGTCGCGTCCTTCGTTGCGAGCGTCTTCTTTTGCGTCGCGACGGTCGCCTTGAGCGTTTCGAGCGTTCGCGACTTGGCGTCCGCGCTCCGGATTCCCAACGCGTCGCCGTAAAAGCCGCCGATTATCAACCCGACGATAAACGCCTGCAACGTTAAAACCGTTATTTTCATCGCGTTTCCTCCTTTCGTCGCGACGTTTGCGTTTCTCTCTCGACAATTCAAAACGCCGCCGCGCCCCACGCGACAACCGCCGACAGCGTCGCCGCCGCAAACCAAAGCGCCGCGCGGCGATAAATCGCGACGTCGTTACGCGCCGCGTCGAGCGCGTTTCTGAATCGTTTGACCGCAAGCCGCGCTTCGACGGCAAACTCTTCGCGCTTCTTTTGCGCTTCGGCGAGCGAACGCGCCAACTCCGCTTTCTCCGCCAAAAGTTCGTTTTCGCGCGCTTCGAGAT
>JAFTUJ010000126.1 GCA_017466305.1 Thermoguttaceae bacterium | reverse complement strand
GGCGGGCTGCGTTTGGGGCGTCGTCGTTTTTCCGTGTGTCGGGCGGCGTTTGGGGCGCCGCCGTTGTTTTTCCGTTCGTCGGACGGCGTTTGGGCGTCGGCGTTTTAACGTTCGTCGGACGGCGCTTCGGACGTCGGCGGCGCGACCGGCTTCATCGCGGCTTTAACGTAAATCCAACCGGAATACAGCGTCAAATAAACGACCGCGTAAAGCAAAACGACGAACGCCGCCGACAACGCGAACGGAATCGCCTCTTCGCCGCTTCGCTCCAAAATAATCAAGTAAACGAAGCCGAGCGGGAGCGCGACGCATTGGAGCGTCGTCTTCCACTTGCCGACCCATTTTGCGGAAAAGTCGCCGCCCTTCGCTTCGACCATCGAGCGGAGCATCGTAACGAACATTTCGCGGAAAACGATCGCGACGACCATCCAAGTCGCCAAGCCGAGCGGAATCTTCGCCATCGGGCAAGCGCAAGCGTCCGGGTTCGCGAAAAGACGGACGTCGTGCAACGCCGGAATCGCCGCGAAGTAAATGAACGTCCCGCAAACGAGGAGCTTGTCCGCAAACGGGTCCATAATGCGCCCGAATTGCGTCTTTTGGTTGAAGCGGCGCGCCCACCAACCGTCGAGGAAGTCGGTCAGCGAGGCGACGACGAACAGGACGAGCGCGGTCGCGTAAAATTTGAACGGAATCAGCGCGAACATAATCAGCGCGAGAACGATTCGCGCCATCGTCAGGACGTTCGGGACGTTCCAAACGTCGTTCGAGCGGTCTTTTTCGGCGGTCATTGGGAAAACCTTTCGGAAAAAAGGGAAAGCGAAATTTAAGGGAAAAACGGGAAAACGGGGAAATGAGGGGAAACGGCGTTTGCGTCGCGTCGCGAACGTTGGAAGCGATCGGAAACGCTCAACGCGCCGCGTCGGCGTCGAACGCGTCGACGTTCGAAAGGGTCGCCAACGCTTTAATCAGCGCTTGGGTTCCGAGTCGACCGCCGCCCTGCGCGATCAACGCCAAATAAAGTTGGCGCGCCAACGCGACGCCCGGGAGCGAAAGGCGGAGACGCTCCGCGTCGTCGAGCGCGATTCCGAGGTCTTTAACGAAGTGTTCGACGTAAAAACCGGGCGCGAAATTTCCTTGCAAAATTCGCGGCGCCAAGTTCGAGAGCGACCAACTCCCCGCCGCTCCGGACGAAACCGACGCGAGAACGGCGTCGAGATCGAGCCCGGCGCGGTAAGCGTAAAGGAGCGCTTCGCAAACGCCGATCATGTTCCCGGCGATGAGGATTTGGTTCGTCGTCTTCGTTCGCTGACCCGCGCCGGGCCCGCCTTGACGGCGAACGTTCGTTCCGAGGTTCGCGAAAATCGGCGACAACCGCTCGAACGCCGCGTCGGAGCCGCCGACCATAATCGAGAGCGTTCCGTTTTTCGCGCCGACGTCGCCGCCGGAAACGGGAGCGTCGAGCGCGTCGAATCCAGCGCGAGCCGCCGCGTCGGCGATTTCGACCGCGAGTTCCGGCGAACTGGTCGTCATGTCGACGAAAATTTTGCCGGACGCGTCGACGGGCGCGGCGCCGCTCGAACCGTCGCAAGGCCCGGCGTCGGACGCGTCGACGGCGCTCGACCAAGCGCTAAGAACGCCGTCGACGCCGAAGAAGACTTCGCGAACGTCGCGCGGATAGCCGACGATCGAAAAAACGACGTCGCTCCGCTCGGCGACCGCTCGCGGGGAGTCGGCCCAAACGGCGCCGGCGTCGAGGAGCGGTTCCGCTTTCGAACGGGTTCGCGTAAAAACGGCGACGTCGTATCCCGCCGCCAACAGCCGCGACGCGCAGGCGCCGCCCATCACTCCGGTTCCAATCCAACCGATTTTCGGTTTCATCGCATTCGCTTTCGTCAAATTCGTCAAAGGGAAAAGAGCGGAAAAACGGCGCGAGTCCGACCCGCCCGCGCCCGCGCTTTGCTTTCATTGTAACGAATTTTGGCGCGACGGCAAGAAGCCGAGCGGGAACGGCGCGAAAAGAAGCGGTTTTTTTACGTCGCGACGAAGAAAAAACGTCGACAGACGCGAAAAAACGGGAAAAACGAGCGCTTTGCCAAAGAAAATGCGACGTCTCAAAGTTAAAATCAAGCAAGAAATAAAAAAAGCTCCGAAATCTCGCGACTCCGGAGCTTAGTGCGGAAGAAAGGACTCGAACCTTCACGGGATTAACTCCCACTAGGCCCTCAACCTAGCGCGTCTGCCAATTCCGCCACTTCCGCGTGTTACGTGTGCTATTTTAACCGATTCGCGGCGTTTAACAAGGGGCTTTTTTCGATTTTTTTCGTTAAAAGTTGAAATTTTTTTTGTTCTCGTTTCGCCGAGCGTTAAAATAGGCGTTTTATTCAAATAGGGAAAGCGCTTAGAGTCGCCCATTTAAGGCGGCGGCGTTAAGAGCGCGCCGCGCGCGAACTTTGCGTAAAGGCGAGAAGGGCGAGAAGGCGGAATACGAGAGCGGCAAGAAATGAAAAAAGCTCCGAAATCTCGCGACTCCGGAGCTTAGTGCGGAAGAAAGGACTCGAACCTTCACGGGATTAACTCCCACTAGGCCCTCAACCTAGCGCGTCTGCCAATTCCGCCACTTCCGCGTTACGTGTTATATATTAGCGCTTTTTTAGGTTTTGAAAAGGGGCTTTTTCGGAATTTTCTCAAAATTTTTCCTTTTTTTCGTTCATTCGGCGCCGAGGTCGAACTTTAACGCGTCGAACGCTCGCCAAAACGACTGCCGCGACGCGTGGATATGCTCCGCTTCGTTCAAAAAACGCAACGTCGGTTTGCGCGGAATTTGGAATTGCCGAAACGTCGCGACCGCGGCGCTTAGGTCGTCGCCGTAAACGGTTAAGAGCTTGTGTTCGTCGAACTGGATCTCGAGCGGTTGTTCCGCGTCCAAAACGGCGACGCCGAGGCAGCCGTCGTTCAACAAAACGTCTTCGTAATCGCAAAAAACGCTCTTCAAGACCGGCGCGTCGACGCCTTCGCGAGTCGAGGAATCGCGCGTTCCGTTTTGCCGATGGCTCGACTCGACGACGACGTCGACCGTCGCTCCGATTCCGTCGAGGAGCGCGAAAAAAACGTCGAAAAGTTTTTCGCGCGAGACCGCCGCGATCGCGACCGGGACGCCGGCGCCGCTCTCCGGGTCGAGGTAACGGTCGAACCGCCAACCCTCCTCCGGGATAATCGCCAAATCGAAGGACGGGCGAATCGCGTCGGTCAAGCGAAACGGGCCGTACTGCGCGACGGCGAGGTGCGCTTCGAGACGTTCGCGGTCAAAACGGCGAAACTTTTCCGATTTTTCCCGTTGCGGGAGCGTTAACGTTCGGTTAAAAATTTGCATAAGGCGAGACCGGGGGAAATGGGAGGGGAACGGCGGTTGGGAAATTTGCGTCGACGGCGTAAAGCGCGTCGGCGTCTCGATAGTTTAGGGCGAGTTTTACAACGGCGCCGGTCGAACGGAATATTTTTCCGCGTCGCGACGTAATTTTTGGCGTTAACCCTTTGAAAAACGGTAAAATCGGCGCGACCGGCTTAACTTTTAACCTTGCGCCGTTCGGAAAAATACGTTAAATTGAGAAATCTTCGAGCGCGGCGCGTCGGCGGTCGATGTTAGTTTTGACGACGGCGCCGGAGAAACGGTCGAGCGGTTCGCGGCGGCGTCGGACGACACGTCGAAAAAAAAGCTCGAATTAGGACGCTCGACAACGAAAGGACGCGACGATGCGAACGGACTCCGCAAACGCGAATCGAACGGCGAAAAAGTCGTTTTTGTCAATATTAATATATAGAGGGCGTTTTTGCGCTTGCGCGGCGCTCGCGTCGGCGGCGCTTTGCGGCGTTTCCGGATGCGCGGCCCTCAACGAAAATCCGAACAACGACCGCTTTTGGTTTCCGACCCTGCGCGCTCCGTCGGCGCAAGAACGGGCGATGCGCGCGTCGACGTTCCCGGACGGCGGCGACCCCTACATGAACGCGAATATCGGGCCGAAGTCGCTTTCGACGCGGCCGATCGGTTGGGAAGAGCAGCGGTCGTTCCCGTCGCAAGTTTACGACGTGCACCCCGACGTCGATTACGATTGACGAATAAACGTCGCTCGGCGGCAAAAAAACGACGTTTCTTTAATAAATTTCGGAATATCTGCTAAAACCGCTCTTTTCTTTAAGCGGAAAAAAGGTTATAATCGTACCGGCGAGGCGCGTTTGAAACGAGAACGCGCCCGACGCCGCCTCAAACCTTGCGAAACAAAAACGAATCTCAATATTCGATTTTAACGCGTCGCGGATTTTCGACCGTCGACGGCCGCGCAGGGATTGCGCGGAATTCCCCCCTTAAGAACGAACAGCTAATAAAGGAGACGGCCGTTATGAAACGCGTCGCGTCGTTGGATTCTAAGAAATCCGGTTTTACGTTGTTGGAACTTTTGATCGTGTTGGCGATTCTCATCGTCATCATCGGCATCTTGGGCACGACCGTCTGGAACTCCTATAAACGCGCCCTCATTCGCGCCGCCGAAGTCAAAATTAAGACGCTCACCCAAGCCGTCGAAGAATTCCATATGGACCAACGCGGGTACCCGACGATGGTCGAAGGGCTCTACATTCTCGCCGATATCGCCAACCCCGACGCCGCGGCCGCGATGCAGCAAATGCAAATGCAGCAGCAAACGATGGGAACGGCCGGTCAGACTATGAACGGTATGAACGGCCAAATGAATACCGGCATGATGAACGACCCGATGGCGATGGGCGGCAATATGAATATG
>JAFTUJ010000125.1 GCA_017466305.1 Thermoguttaceae bacterium | reverse complement strand
TTCGTTGGCGGGCGCTTACGGCGACTTCCAAATCGCGAACCGCCAAAGTAAGCTCGCCGGGACGACCGCGTCGCATCCGCGGCGCGCCGCGTACGTCGCGGAGGTCGAGCGGGCGCGTCAAACGAAGTCGCTTCGCGATCAATATTACGTTGCGTCGGGGAACGCCGCAAGTTCTTATTACGCGACGGTTGCGTTGATATAATCCAACGCGTTCGAAGTCGCGTCGGCGGCCCGCGCCGCGGTCAAATAACCGTCGAGCGCCGTTCCCTGCGCCGCCCAAAGCGCGTCGTCGAGCGTCGTTTCGGCGGCGAGCTCGGCGGACAGTTCAACGCCGGCGTCGTTCAACGCGGCGCGCGTCTCGGCTCCGTAATTCGCCGTAAACGCTTCGACGTAAGAGCTTGCGGCGCTAGCGCGTTCCGCTTCGCCGCGAAGTTGCGCGTCATGCGTTTGCATCGAAACGACCGACGCGTCGAGCGAACGGAAAGCGTTCCACAGCGTCGTCTCGTCGTACTCGACCGCGCTATCCGCTCCAACGATAGGGACTTGCGCAAACTGCGTCGGAACGTTGTTCGACCAGGCGCCAAACGTCGGCGTCGCGGTTAACGTCGTCGGCAAATCCGTCGAATAATAGTTCATGTACGAATAATTGTACGAATCATAATCCGGATTGTCGAGTTTCCAAGCGACCTCGACGACGTATTCGCCCCAAGCCGTTAAAAAGTTCAACTTACGTCGCGTCGACTCGGCGTTCGCTTCGACGATCGCGACGTTTTGCGCGCAATTAGCGTTTTCGACGGCGACGTAATACGCGACGCGCGCGTCGATTTCCGCTTGATCGCTCGCCATCATACGACGCAGCGCCGCCGCAGTCGAGTCGCGTTGCGTCGCATAATAGTCGTAAATAGCGTTAATATAAGATGTTGCAAGCGACGTTTCCAAGCCGAGCGACGCGGTCGCGAACGTCGCCGCTTTCGAAATTAGCGACGTTTCAAAGCTCGAATCCGCCGCGTTTTGCGCGTTGAACGCCGTTTGGGTCGCCCCGACCGCGGACGCGTAATAGTCGCCGACGCAATCGTTCGCCATTTCGCCGCACGCCGCGATCAGCAACGTAAAATATTCGTCGTAAAGCGTTTGCAGCGTCGTTTGCGTCAACGCGTTTTCGCCGTCGAGACACGCTTGTTCCGCCGCGATTTGCGCGGTCGCGGCGGTCGATTCGGCGGCGAGGCTCGCCAAAAGAACCGTTTTTTCCGCCGCTTCGAACGCCGCCGCGTAAGCGTTTTCCGCGTTTTCGGTCGCGATCGCCCGCTCCGTTTCCGTCGCGATTTCCGCTTTCCAATACGTTCCAAGCGCCGACCAGAGCGCGAGTTGCAAATCGCGTTCGAGTTCAAGCTCTTCCGTTTGAAGCGTTTCGCCGGAATCGATCAACGCGTCGTAGAGCGCCGCTTCCTCGGCGAACCGACCGATCGAATCCGTCTTCGCAAGTTCTTCAAGCGCGCTATTTAACGCGCTCCATGCCGCGGAGCTAACCGAAGAATCGTTGACGCCGACGAGCGACGTCGCGCAAGCGTACCAACGCGAACTCCTTGTCGCGGCGTTACTTAAGTATTCGTCGATTCTTGCGAATCGCGTCGAAAGGCTCGTCTCAATTTGCGACGCGAGTTCGCTCGAATAGAGTTCGCTTGTCGCGGTTTCGTTCGCCGCCGTCGCCGTCGCGACCGCGTTTTGAAGAGTTTGAACGCTCGCGACGTTTTCGCATTCCGCAACGCAAGTTATTGTCGCGTTTGATGTTAAATAGTCGCGATAGGCGGTCGTCGCCGCGACGTCGGCGGCCTTTTGCGCGGCCGCGGTCGTCCGAACTTGCGCGACGTAAGCGGCGACTTCCGCCAAGGCTCGCGTTTGCGACAAATCGTAAAGCGAATTGACGTAATCTCCCCAATCGTTCGGCGTCGAAGCGTCGTTTTTCCAAACGGTTAGCGCGGAACGGACGGCGCTCCAAGCGGCGGTCGTCGCCGTTTGCGCAGCGGTCGCGATCGCGTTTCGGTACGTTTCGTCGGCGCCGGCCAAACCGTTCGAGCTCCCGCCCGCGTAAAAGTCGTAAATCGCGTTCGCGACGGCGTTTTCGTAAATTTTTCCGAGTTCCGCCGCGTTTTGCGCCAGCTCCGCCAAGCGGTCGTTGCGCTCGATCTCGAACGTTTTTTTCGCGTCGCTCGACGCCGCGTCGCGACGCGTTTGCGCTTGAAGCGTCAAGAGTTGCGTTTCCGCGTTCAACGCGAGTTCTTTTTGCGAACGCAACGCGCCCAGCCGCGCCAAGCCTTCCTCTTGCCGCCTCCTTTCCTGAAGTTCGCGAAGTTGACAAGCGTTCGTATGCGAATAACCGGAGCAAGCGGAGTTGTGTTCGTCGTAACGATGCGCGTTGTAATAACTTACGAGCGAATCGACTTCCGCCGAATACCAAGCGGCAATCTCGGCGGTTCGCGCGGCGTTGCGAGCGTTAATCGCGTCGATTTCCCGCTGATAAAGCGTTTGAATTGTTTGACTTGCGGCGAAACTTTCCCAACTTTGCGCTTGAAGCTCGGCAAATTCAGCGGCGTTGCGAGAATATTCGCGACTATAATCGTTCCAAGCGGCGTCGACCGTCGCGTCGTAGGTTTCTCGGAGCGTTCGATAGGTCGCCGTCCAAGCGTTTTGCGCGGCGCGAACGGCGGCGTCGTACGCGTCGGCAACGTCGTCGAGCGTTTGCAACAACGCGACGTCGCGCGACAAATCAACCGCTTCGCCGTCGAGCGTCGGGAACGCGATTTCGGGAATCGGCGAGTTGCGCAAAACCTCCCAATCGCTTTGCGCGCCAACGTTTAGCGACGCCGTCGCCGTCGAGTTTGCCGCCGGCTCGGGCGTCGTTTGAACGTCGAATTCGCGCGAAATCGACGTCGCGGAGGCGGACGCGGACGAACCGGGCGCTTCCGTCGGGTCGTAATCTAAAATCGTCGCGAGCGAGGCGATAAACGATTCAAAACGCGCGACTTCCGACGCCGCGTCCGACGTCGAAAGCGGAACGGGAACTTTGGCCGTTTCGTTCGCGGTCGGATATCCAACCCAAGCGTAAACTATTGAAAAACCGTCTCTTATCTCAACGTTTTCCTTAGCGAGCGCGGAGATTATCGACGCGCGCGAAATTTGCCCGAGCGAGTCGGGCGCAAGGGACGCGTCGGCGGTTCCGTCGTAATCGTAATCGAGCGAAATCGTTAAATTTGAATAGGTTCCGTAATAATTTCCGACTTGCAAATAAGGTTCGTAATCGACGGCGTCGACAAAATAGAGGTCGAGCGTCGTTTCGGTCGCGGCGCCGTCGGAGGCGCAAGAGGTCGCGATCGTTTGCCAACCTTGACTCGCGACGCGCGACGTTCCGTCGGCCAATTCGTCGACGACGCGAGCGTAAATCTTCGACTGCAAAGGTTTAACGTAAAACGCGAAATCGTTTTGCGAGTTCGGCGTCGTTCGTCCGTCGGCGGTTCCGTCGCCGTCGACGTCGAATTCGACATAATAAGAGACGACGCCCTCGCCCGGCGCGACAGAGCCAGAAATCTTGCGCTCGCAATAAGTTGCGTCGTCTCGATCGGACGTTTCGTCCTTCCAACCAAGGAGCGCGGACTCGGTCGCGGCGCGATAAACAAAGGTCGACGTCGTCCAAGCGCCCCAAACGGTCGCGTTCGTCGCTTCGTTCCAACGCCCGGCGCGCGCTCGAATCGAAACGTTCGTTTCTCCCGATTCGAGAACGGTTAGCGTCGGTTCCCAACAAAATTCGCCGAGCGGACCGACGTTCGCGACGCGCGTTCCGGAGCCGCCCGAAAGAATTTCATATTCGACGCGAATATTCTCGAACCCCGTCTCCGAGCTCGCGACGCCGGCGACATTCGGCAAATACGTCGTTTTAATCCCTTGCGAATCAAGAAGAT
>JAFTUJ010000008.1 GCA_017466305.1 Thermoguttaceae bacterium | reverse complement strand
GTGGAAAAGCGTCGCGACGATGACGACCGAAACCTTTTACTGGGGCGACTTTTGGGCGTCGGCTTGGAGCGCGAGTTGGTGCGAAATCGGCGCGCTCGTCGCGTTGGCGTTCCTTTGGCGGCGCTTGCGAACCGGCGAAACGGGCGGCGCCGCGAAAACCGACGTCCGCGCGTTATTCCTTTTAGCGACGGCGTTTGCGTTGACGACGCTTCGCAAGTTGTTTAACGATTTGGACGTCGTCGCGTTAGGCTGGGCGGCTTTAACGCTGGGGGCCGCGTTCGATTATTGGAAAGCGCGTTCGCGCCGTCGTCGCGAGCGGCGACAAGCCGAATTGGAACGACGCAAAGCGGACGCCGCGCGCCGACGCGCATTTTGGGGCGGAAGCGATTCGAGCGACGCAAGTTCGCGTCGTCGGCGACATTCCCGACGTTCCGGTCGCGGCGAAAGCGAGCGGTCGAGTTCGGGGCGTTCGCGTCGTTCCGGGAGTTCGCGAAGTCGACGCGACGGCGAGTCGGGTTCCCCAAGCGACGAGAGGAGCGGCGAATGAACCGAGCGCGAATTATCGGTTACGCGACGTCGGTAATGAAACATCAATCGCTTACCGGCGCTAAAATGTTGCTCGCCGTTCCGGTAACGACCGACGGCGAGCGTCCGGACGGCGAACCGGCGATCGTTTTCGACGCGCTTGGCGCCGGAATCGGCGATTTGGTCTTGATTACGAGCGACGGTTCGTACACCGGCGGCGAAATTATCGGAACGAGAATCACTCCGGCGCGTTGGGGCGTCGTTGGGATTATCGATTCGGCGAAAAAAGAGGAAATCGAGTAAAAATGGGCGGTTTGGGTTGGAATTTGGACGAACTGGTCGGCAAAGTGATGGCCGACTTGCGGGGCGACCGCGCCGCCGATTCCGCCGCTCGTTTAAGCGTCGCGTTGTCGAACGATTTTAAAGCCGTTCGAACGTCGCGTTCGAGCGCCGCTTCGCCGTTCGAAGACGCTGAAAATAGCGAAAAAGGCGAAAATAGAAAAAATAGCGAAAAAGAAACGGAGAGCGCGTCTTGCGGTTGCGCCGAGCGTTCGTCCGCCGCGTCGATTTCGGACGCTTCCGCTTTTTACATCGCCGAAAAGTTGCTCGTCGCGGAGACGGTTCGCCGTTTGGCCGCGTCGACGAGCGAGAAACGTTGGTTGGTTCGCCCGAATACGATCGCGACCCCGGCGGCGAAGGACGAGTTGCGCAAGCTCGGCGTCGAATTGATCGTCGACGGCGGCGCGGCGGACGTCGCGAACGAACCGAGCCAAGCGGCGGCGCGACCAAAGAAGCCGCGCGTTACTTACTCCGCGTCGAACGTGTTCGACGACGAGCCGATTCGTCCGGTCGCGACGCGATTTGCGGCGGAAAGGAACGCGGCGCCGTCGGCGAACGTTTCGGGACGGCTCTTTTGGGCGACTCACGTCGCGGAAGGCGAGCGTTTTCCGGCGTTTGTCGAGAATTGCCCGATTCGGGAAGCGGCGTTCGCGCAGTCGCGCTTGTCCTGTTTGAAGGAGACGACGAAGCGAATCGCGGCGGAAATCGCGCAAAATAGCGAAACGCGAGCGGTTTTAACGACGAAAAACGCGGCGATCGCGTCGATTTGGGCGAACCGGCTTTCCGGCGTCCGCGCCGTCGTCGCGTTTTCGTTCGAGCAAGCGAAGCGCGACCTCGAAGCGACGAACGCCAACGTCTTGATCGTCGACCCGAGCGACGTCGGTCCGTTCCCGTTCCGGCAAATCGTCGAGTTCTTCGCGGCGCGTTCGGCGAAACGTTAAACGTCGGCGACGCAAAGAAAGAACGAAAACGCGAATTAGGCAAAATAGCGAGTCGAGGCGAAGGAGAGAAAATGCGAGTCGCGCAAGTCGTCGGCAAAGTCGTTTTGAGCCGCGTTCACCCGCTGTTAATCGGTTCGCAGTTTAAAATCGTCGTTCCGTTGACGTTCGACGATTTGGCGACGCCTTGCCCGGTCGAAGCGGCGGAGGCGACGGCGCAAGCGGAAAAAGACGCGGGCGTCGACGCGGAAACGTCGGCGGCGAACGCGGCGAATCGGCTGTTAAACTCGGAGATTCCGCGAAAATGGGGGAACGAGGTCGTCGCTTACGACGACTGTTCGGCGGCGGTCGGCGAATGGATCGCGTTGAGCGAAGGCGCGGAGGCCGCCGCGGCGTTTCATCCGACGCAAAAACCGGTCGACGCGTTTTGCGGGGCGATTCTCGACGCGCTCGTCGTCGACGCGGAAGTCGTCGCGGCGTTGGCGGCGAAAAAGTGAAGCGTCGGCGCGTTAAAATTCAACGTAAAAAACGGTTGCGCGGGTCGCGGCGACTTTAAAAAAGCGGAAAACGCGAAAAAGTCGATAAAACGGAAGAGAATAAATTTATTTTAGCGGTATAATTTGACTAACGCGAACAACGGGGACGGGCCGCGAGGCGCGTTCGGGGCGTTTAAAAGCAAAAGGAACCGATATGCTCAATTTGCATCAAGTTAAAGAAGAAATCTGCGACATGGGTCGCCGGTTGTACAACAAAGGTTTCGCGGCGGCGAACGACGGCAACATCAGCTACCGCATCGACGAAAACCGCGTCGTCTGCACGCCGACGCAAATCTGCAAAGGCTTCATGAAACCGGAAGACCTCTGCATCGTCGATATGGACGGGAACCAAATCGCCGGGACGCGCAAACGCACCAGCGAAATCTTCCTTCACCTGACGATCATGAAGGAACGTCCGGAAGTGAAGTCGGTTCTGCACTGCCATCCGCCTTACGCGACCGCGTTCGGCGTCGCGAAAGAAGCGATTCCGCAATGCGTTCTTCCGGAAGTCGACATCTACATGGGCGACGTTCCGATCGCGAAATACGCCATTCCGGGCGGTCAAGAGTTCGCCGACACCATTTTGCCGTTCATTCACAAGTCGGACATTATCGTCTTGGCGAATCACGGCACCGTCAGCTTGGGCCCGACCGTCGAAAAGGCGTACTGGCTGACCGAACTTCTCGACGCGTACTGCCGCATCCTCTTGATTTCCCGCGACTTGGGCAAGACGAGCTATTTCACGCGCGAAGAAGCGGAAGACCTCCTCCAACTTAAGACGAAGTGGGGCATCAACGACCCGCGCATGAAGGTCGAAAACTGCGAACTTTGCGCGAACGACATGTTCCGCGACAGCTGGAAAGAAACCGGCGTCGGGCACCGCGCGTTCGACCCGCCGCGCTTCCGTCGCAACGACGAAGAGCCGTGCGGTTGCGCGTCGAACCCGATTCTCAACAACAACGTCGAACTCGGCAAAGACCCGCAAACCGAAGCGCTCGTTAAGGCGATCGCCGACCGCGTT
>JAFTUJ010000124.1 GCA_017466305.1 Thermoguttaceae bacterium | reverse complement strand
CGTCATTTTGAAGAGGTTGAAGGCGGTCGAACCGGTGATCGCGGCGCCGAACCCGTCGAGCGTTTGGAATTTTTGGCTCGGGTCGAGATCGACGGCGATTTCGGTCGCGTCGGCGTTTTTCGCGGCGGCGCCGGCGATGTCGAGGAACGCGCGGCGGAAAAGTTGCGCTCGGTCGCCGGTCGTCGTAAAAGCGACGGCTTGCCCGGCGGGCGTTTGCGCGACGTCGAACGGTTCGACCGGACGCGTCGGGTCGTCGGCGAAAACGAGCGCCGCCGTCGAAACGACCGCGAACGTCGCCGCGAAGAAACGGGAAAGGGAAGTCGGCGTCAAGGAAGTCTCCTTAAAAGCAAAATTAACGATTTTTAGAGCAAAAAACGAAATTGAACGAAAAAAACGCCGCTCCGAATCGAATCGAGAACGGCGAAAACGGGGAACCGTCGGCGCGCTCGACGGGAATTTTACGTCGAGAACGCCGGTTTTAACGGTTGCAGTGAAACGGTTTTAACGGTTGCAACGAAAGTTAAAGCAACTTAACGTTCGCTCAAACGGCGGCCGGTTTGGCGGCGGGAACGCGTCGCGGCTCCATCGCTTCGGCGATGTTGTGCAAGTGTTCGTAAACGCGGCGCCAAGCGTTGAGTTGGTAGTCGACCGCGACGATCGCTTGCGGGTCGAGGCGCGCTTCGAACATCGAATGGAGGAACTGCTCGCGGATTTCCTTCACCCGAGCGACGTAACGAACGCGGCGCGCCGTCATTTCTTCGAGAAGGTTTTCGCGCGAACCCCATTCGGCGAAGATTTTGCCGATCCATTCGAGCGACTCCGTCGCGTAAACGAGCAGCTCGACGAACGATTCGTCGATTTCTTTCGGCGTCGGGAGTTCGAGTTCGCGCAGTTTCAAGTTCGACTTCAACACGCCGACGAAGTAGTCGCTGATCGTTTCGAGTTCCTCCGCCAAACGCACTTGCTCGCGAGCGGAAACCGCGACGTCGACCGTAAAGGCGCGCGTCGTCAGGCTCGAGATGAAGTCGATCGTCTCGTCTTGACGGGCGTCGAGCGTCTTTTCGAGCGCGAAGGAGTCGGCGACGAGCGTTTCGTTTTCAAAGTTTTCCGACTTCAGCGTCGCCAAGTCGCGAGCGAGCGTTTGGCAGTCGCCGAACATCCGTTGGATTTCAAGGCGCGAACGCTCGATTCCGACGATCGGGTCGTCGTTCATGAAGGACGCCAAACCGGTCGTCGAAGCGCGTTTTTTCGGTTTCGACGCGCGTTCGGGAGCGATTTTCGTCAAAAACGCCGCCGCGACGCCGACGAACGGGAGGAAAACGATCGTGTTCGTAACGTTGAAAAGCGAGTGCGTCAACGCGATCTTGGCGACGTCGTCCATTCCCCAACGGTCGCCGAGCGCGTTCACCGTCGGAAGCAAAACCGGGAAGAAGAGCGCCAACGCCCAGCAAACGCCGATACAGTTGAAGAGCGTGTGGAAATACGCGACGCGGCGAGCGTTCGTCGACGCGCCGATCGACGCCATCAGCGCCGTGATCGTCGTTCCGATATTTTCGCCCAAAACCAGCGCCGCCGCCTTTACAAGCGCTTGCATCAGGTTGATGCCTAAGGAAAGGTTGGCGGTGCGGAAAATCGCTACTTCGCTCTCGTATTTTTGAATAAGCGCAAGATCGTCCGAAGTAAAGCCCGTAGACGCTAAAACGATACCTGCCCCCTTCGTTTTGGCAAATTCGAGCCGTTTTTCGATGTCGACAGGGGAAGAAAAGTCGATGATAACGTCCACGTCTTCCTGTACGTTTTCAAAGGACGTATAGACGGGAATACCGATTTCCTTGGGGTATAAGTCGACGCCGCAAACGACGGTGGCTTCGCTGTCGTTTGCCAAAAGGGAAAGCACGTTGCCGCCCATCTTGCCGCATGCGCCGCAAAGGAGTACCTTGATCATGCCTTCACCCCCAAGCCATACGCTTTCATCGCGGAGATAAGCTTTTCCTTGCCTGCGTCTTCCAAACGGGTCAAGGGTGCGCGGGGGATGCCTGCGTCAAAGCCGAGCAGGTTCATCGCTTCCTTGACGGGGATGGGGTTGACTTCCACAAAGCAAGCGTTTGCCAAAGGCAAAAGCTTATCGTTCAAAGCGATTGCTTCGTCCATTTTGTTTTCAAAGACAAGGGCGCAAAGCTTTTTCACGTCCGCAGGAACGATGTTGGAAAGGACGGAGATAACGCCTGCGCCGCCACAAGCGAGAATGGGCAAATTCAGCGCGTCTTCGCCTGAATACACGTCGCATTTTTAGCGCACTCAACGGAAGGTTTCCATCGTCTTGGACATATTGCCGCCTGCATCCTTGATGCCTGCGATGTTCGGGATTTCCGCGATCTTTGCCATCGTCGCAGGTTGGATTTCAACTCCCGTTCTGCCAGGTACGTTGTAGGCGATAACGGGAATGGATACCGCTTCGCAAATCGCTTTATAGTACGCAACGAGCCCGTTTTGCGTGCATTTATTGTAGTAGGGGGTGACGGCAAGCAAGCCGTCGCCGCCAAAGCGTTCCGCCGCCTTTGCGGTCATTACGGCATCCGCCGTATTGTTGCTGCCGCAACCGAAGAT
>JAFTUJ010000123.1 GCA_017466305.1 Thermoguttaceae bacterium | reverse complement strand
GGGCGCGGCGAGGCGAGGGGCGCGTCGGACGGACCTTCGAGGCGACGACGCGTCGCGAATGGGAGTTTCGAGAGGTCGACGAAACCTTGCGTCGACTCGGGTTCGACCGTCGGTTCCGAGACGCGGCGGCGTTCGCGCGGAGCGCGGCGTTGGGTGGGCGTCGCGAAGGACGAGCCGTCGTCGCGGACGACGACGTCGAGTTCGTCGGGCGCGCGGTCGGCGGAAGAAACGTCCGCGCCGAGGAGGCGGCGAGAAACGCGCGACAAGCGCGACAAGCGCGAAACGCGGGAAAGGCGCGAAACGTCGCTTTCGTCGGTCGCGTTCCCGACGCCGGTTCCGGGGCCGACTCCGACGCCGACGCCGACGCCGGAGCGTCGGGCGGTTTCCGCGCGCGGCGCTAAAAAACGGACGGTGTAAAATCCGAACGCGCAAAGGGTTCCGGTCGCGATTCCGCGGGCGGCGAGCGCAATTTCGAGCGACGCGGCGCATTGGACGGCGACCGAAACGCCGAGAACCGCGACAAAGAAGGTCGGCGTCGCGAAACGTCGGCGCCAAGTCGCGACGACGACGGCGACGAGGCAGAACCATTCGAGCGCCGCGAGCCAATAACGTTCGACGACCCAAAGGCCGGCGACGTTCGCGCGGTCGAGGGACGACGACGTTCGAATCCAACCGGCGACGTTTTCTTCGCCGAAGCGGGTTTGCCAAACGGGCTCCGCGTCGCGAACTTGCGGCCAAGCGGTCGAAGCGACGAAGCGGGGCGACGTTCCGGCGAGGAGCGAAGCGCGGAAGCGGCGCGCCGCGTCGGAGTTTTTGATTTGCCCAACGGAAAGCGCGTCGCCGGTCGTTTCGAGGTCTTGCGGCGCGAAGTTGGCGAGAACGTCGTTCGACGTTAAGACGGCGAGGTCGGCGTCGACGAAGAGGAGGACGTCGCGAGCGTTTTCCAACGTTTGGAGCGCGACGCTTTTGGCGCGGGGCGTTCCGGCGCGTTTGGGCGCGTCGAAAGCGGAGGCGGGGGCGGAAACGAAGGCGAGAGGGGTCGTCGGCGTTAAGCGAATTTGCGCCAACGCGAATCGGTCGACGTAAAGGCGGAACGGTTCGGGCGAGGTCGCGAGCGCGCCGAAGGGGGACGCGTCGGCGTCGGCGGACGCGGAGGACGCGGTTGGCGTCGCGTCGTCGGCGGACGCGTCGGCGGTCGGTTTCGCCGCGGGGGCGAAGAGTTGCGCGACGAGCGTCGGGGTTCCGAAGACGGCTCCCCAAGTCGGGGGCGCGTCGGCGCGGTCGGCGTCGGCGTTTTCGGAGGTCGAGGTCGACCCGACGGCGTTCGCGAGGGCGCGACGGAGCGCGGTTTCGTCGCCGAAGCGCGTCAAGAAACGGTCGGCGACTTGTCGGACGTCGCGATCGCGAGCGTCGAACAAGAACGAAAGGAAGGAACGCGACGCGGCGTCGCGCTCGTCGCCGAAGAAGGCGGCGCGTTCGCAGGTTTGAAATTCGGGCGGAATCCAAGCGTTCCAAACGCCGCCGAGGGCCGGAACGTCGCATTCGAAGGGCGTCGGTTTAAGGCGTCGGCGACCGACGAGGGGCGCGCCGTCGACGACGTATTCGAGTTCGACGCAAACGAAGCGTCGTCGCGGCGGAAGGGGGACGCGGATTCCGGCGCCGCCGTCGGGGAGCGTCGCGAGCGTCCAAGGGGGTTGGCGCGCGTCGACCCAAACGGCGTTCGTCGTTTCGGGGTCGAAACCGGGGGGGGCGCGGAGGGTTAACGCGTCGCGACCGCGGTTTTCGAGATAGAAGGCGGCGCGGTTGCGAACGGTTCCGTTGGTTTCGTAAAACGCGTCGTATTTTTCGAACCAACGCCAAGCGAGCGCGTCGTTTTCGGCGAACGCGTCGGCTTCGGCGTCGAGCGAAGCGTTTTCGGCGTTTTCGGCGTTTTCGGCGGTTCCGGCGGTTCCGGCGGTTCCGGCTCCGGTTCCGACGTTCGGCGTTTGGTTCGCGTTGGAGCGGAGGCGCGGCACGAGTTCGAGTTCGAGCGCGAGTCGCGGCGGTTCGACGCCGGGCGTCGGAACGGGGGAGTCTCGGAACGCTTCTTGCAGCGCGTCGAATTCGTCGTTGGGCGCGGGCGGAGCGAGGGTTGCGTCGAGACCTTGGGCGATCGTTCGGAAGGGGAGCCCGACGGGCGAGGAGACGACGAAGTCGGCGACGTCGGCGACGGCTTCCGGGAGGAAGACGAGGGGCGTTTCGATCGCGTCGGTCGTCGGCGAATTTTTGAGGAGGCGAAGTTCGAACGGGACGCTGCGCGAGGTGGCGAGGCGGATTTCGAACGCGGCGACGCCGGGCGGAAGGTCGAGCGCCCGCGCTTCGACGTCGGAGAGAGGCGCGGCGGGAAAGACGCGTTCCGGTTCGGTCGCGAGCGACCAAGACCAAGGGGATTCTTCGGCGACCGTTCGTTCGTCTTCGCGGGAAGCGAAGAAGAGGACGCGGTCGACGCGCGAACCGGGCGTCGGGACGCAGCGGAGTTTCCAAACGGTCGAGAAGTTGAGCGCGTCGAGTTCGCCGACGCCGGAAAGTTCGGCGGAGTAGTTGAGGCGTTGGCGGCGGAGCGTCGCGACCGCGTCGGCGGTTTGGTCGCCGAGATAGAGGCGCGTTCCTCCGGCGTTGGCGGCGAGCGCGTCGCGCAGGAGCGTTTCGCCGAAAACGAATTTCGGCGACGTTTTGACGGGAACGAACGGGCGACCGGCGCGGGTCGTCAATTCGATTTGCGCCGACGATTCGGAGCGGAGCGCGAGCGCGTGCGCGCCGTCGAGAACGTTCGAGAGTTCGAGCGGCGCGAGGCGGTCGACGGCGATCGTTTGGGCGAACGGTTCCGAGTATCGGGCGGCGAGAGAGACGCGGAGCGGGGCGTCGGTCGTCGGCGCGGTCGGGAAGGAGAGGGCGAGGAAGGAGCGACCGTCGCGTTCTTCGCGGGTCCAAGCGACGCGTTCGTCGCCGACCGTTTGAACGGCGTCGATTTCCCAACCGGGGGTTAGCGGGACGGCGAAGCGCGCCGCGTCTTGCCGATCGCATTTGACGAAGAGAACGGTTTTAGCGGAGATTTCGCCGTTGGCGACGAGGCAGTCGGTCGCGCTGTCGAAGATCGGCGGCGTTTGGCGCGTTCGCAAATCGACGGCGATTCCGGCGTCCGGCGCGAAATATTTGAAGGCGAAAACGTCTTGACCTTCTTGGCGGGCGCGGCGCGGGTCGCTTGTTTGAACGGCGTCGAAGGGCGTCGTCGACGCGACCGAGAGCGGGCGAACGACCGTCAAGCGGCAAAGGGTTTCTTTCCAAAAGAGGGCGTTCGATTCGAGGCGGACGGAGGGGAGGCGCCAAGAGGCGTTTTTGAGTTCGATCGGGCAAAAGGCGACGACCGTTAATTCGCCGATCGTTTCCGGGTCGCGGCGCGTCGGGGCGCGGAGGCGCAATCGCGTCGCGTCTTTGTCGTTGGTTCGCGGAAGGGAGGCGACGTCGAGTTTTTCGCCGTTCCAATCGAGCGAAACGGGGACGAGCGGCGCGTCGACGACGAGCGTCGCGTCGTCGAGCGGGAGCGCCGAACGGTCGAACGCGAAGCGGAAAACGGATTCGACGCCTTCGAGCGAGAGGCGGCGCGACGTTTCTTGGCGGTATCCGATTTGACGGCGCGCGTCGAGCGTCGACGAGCGAGCGATCGTCAAGCGAGTTTGCGATTCGCCTCCTAAAAAGACGCGCCAAGTTCGCGTCGACGAGGCGTTTTTCGACGTTTCGGGGAGGCGCGAAACCGCTTCCCCGTCTTCGAGACCGAAAAAAACGTTCGCGTTGTCGGGCGGCGTCGAAAGCGCGGTCGTTTCGGACGAAGCGGGCGCGGCGGAGGTTTCGGACGAGACGACCGGTTCGACGACGCCGTTCGAGAGCGAAACGAGCGCGTCGGACGGCGTTTCCAAGCGCAGTTCGACGCGCGGCGAAGGGGGCAAAAGGAGGTCGAACGAAACGGCGCCGGACGCGTCGACCGAACCGCGACGCGACCAACGGAACGAGTAAACGCCGTTTTCCGGATTCGCTAAGTAAAGTCGCGAATCGGGATAAAGACCGAAGAACGCCTTGTCGCCGACGGGAAGCGAGCGCGGGGCGTCCGCCGAAGCGGAGGGCGCGTTTGCGTCGGGCGCCGCGTCGTCGGGGACTTTGACGAAGGAGGACGCCGCCGCGGCGAAGGGGGGAAGCGGAACCGCCGACGGCGCCGGCGACGCGGCGTCGCTGACAAGCGCGAGTTCGAACGTTCCGACGCCTTCGAGCGCGGAACCGTCGAATTTCGCGTCGAGGAAGAGGGACGCGACGACGCTCGACGAAGGGGCGGCGGCGCGCGTCGCGTCCGCTTCGGAGGTCGCGCGGAGCCAATCGTCGAACGTTTCGACGCGAATCGGGTAATATTTGTCGTCCCCCCAAGGCCAACGGTCGATTTTGTCGGCCGGCGCCATCCAGAAACGGAAGGCGGAAGAGGACGCGGGCGCGCTCGACGACGAAGCGGAGGGCGCGGCGTCGGCGTTCGGGGACGTCGCGTTCGACGAGGCGTTGAGCGAAGCGTTCGAAGGCGCGACGACTCCGCCCGACGCCGCGACGGGCGCGAAAAAGAAGCAAAAGAAGAAGAGCGACGACGCGAGGAACGCGACGGCGAACGCGCCGTCGAACGCGGAGAAAAACGAAACGCCGGCGGAGCGGCTGAAACGCGGTCGCGCCGCGAAAAAAGAGCGGAGAAGCGTCATGTTGGGCGTCCGTTCGTCGGTTGGCTGGGGAGGAAAGGGGGAAAGGGGCGGCGTCGGCGGCGCCTTTGGGATTTTTCGCGTTTTGGCGCGCGAATCTTGAACGTTTTGCGCGCCGCGCTCGATATTCGTTTTTTAACGCTTTTGATTAGTTTGATTTTTGTTTGCTCGTTTGCTCGTTTGCTTGTTTGCTTGTTTGCTTGTTTGCTTGTTTGCTTGTTTGCTTGTTTGCTTG
>JAFTUJ010000122.1 GCA_017466305.1 Thermoguttaceae bacterium | reverse complement strand
GCGCGCAGACGGTCGACCGCCTCCTGTTCGTAAACGCCGGGTCGGAAGTAAGCCAGCGTGATGTGCGGGCACAGCGCGTAACCGAGCGGAACGACCTGTTCCAGCGTCGTATAGAGCTTGTCGAGCGCCGCGAAACTCTCCTCGTCCGCCGGTTCCCAACCGACGACGATACTGACGCTAACCATATTAAACGCCCAAGTCGCCTTCATTTGGATCGGCTTTTTCGGAAGGACGTCGCGGACGAGCGGGAGCGTTTTTTCCGCCGCCTCCGCCATTTTCGCCTGCAGTTCCGGCGTGTTTTCCGGAGCGTTCGCCAAGTCGTGCGCGGTCAAGTGGAACGACTCTTCCGGCAACGGCTCCGCGAGCATCTCGGGCGCGGCGGCGTAAAGCTTGTCCTGAACCGCTTTAAGGGAACGCTTGGCTTCGTCGTCCAGCAGGAAAACGACGGTGTTCCCGAAAAACGGCAGGAGCTTGCCGCTCGCGTCGACTTTTTTGACGAGGTTGGCGTTGGTCGTAAAGCCGCCGGTTTGCGGCAGGCTGTCGCTAATGTAATCCTTCAGGGTATTAATCATATTGAAACGTCTCCTTAATAAGCCGTTTGATTAGCCGCGGAAGTCGCGTCCTCCGCTGGTTGTAAAATTCGGACGACGGTCGAACGAAAACCGACGCGCGTTTTTCGCCTTGCGTCGCCGCCGCAACTTACAAGAGCGCTTTCGCAAGAGGTTTTTCCCAAAAAAAAAGCGAAATTTTCAAAAAAACGTCGATTTTTCCGCGGCGCGTCGTCCAAAGCGCGCCGTCCCGACGGAAACGCTTGCAACGCCGGACGTTGGGCGTCGCGGCGCCGCTCTCATTGAAAAACGCTCGATAACGCGCAAAATCAAAACCGTTCGTCGACGCGCTCGACCGTCCCGCGCCAAAATAGAAAACCGCTCGAAAACAGTTAAAATCAAACGAGCAGAGTTTCGGGGTTCGCGTCCTCGCCTTAATCGCTGTCATTAGGACGATTTTTGGCGGCGGCGCGCTTCCTCGGCGGCGTAACGCGCTATATCGTTAAACGACGTCCAAAATGCTTGTTCTTCTTCGTTCACCAAACCTCGCGCCGTTAATTTTGCAAGCCAACTCGCTCCAGCGTTTGCCGCTTCCTCGAAACACGCCGCCGCTTCCGCGTATCGTTCGGCTTCAAAGCGTAACCAACCGAGCCGCAAGAATTGCCATGTTTCGCTAGCGCCGAACGCCTGTTTTTGCGTTATATTTCCGGCGTCGTATTCTCGGGCGACGACGCTGGAATCCCGCCAACGTTCGCAATACGGCAAAACGACGTCGTTAAAGTACGTTTCCACTTCGGTTACGGTTGTTTCGAGTTCTTCTTCCGTTTGGGGAAACGGCCAGCTTTTCCATATGTCGTTATGAATCGCGCCGTTTAATATATTGCAAACTTCTTCCCATTGAGCCCGGTCGCCAATTTCCGACGGCGGATTGCGGAGAAAATCGAAATGGAATCGAAAACTGAAGTAACAGTACACGTCAAACTCGCGTAGCCTCGAACGGAAAACGCAACAACGCGCCAACGTTTCCCCTTCGCAAATCCACATCGGCGTTTTCGTTTCCTTTTTAAAGCCTTGCGGTTCGAGCGTTTGCGCGATCAACTTTTTGACGCGGCGCGTTAAGGCGTTTTTGAGTCGCGCCGCTTCTTTTTTTGCGTCGTCCGACATTGCGTTTTCTCCTTAAGTCGAGCGTTGAACAAGCGTTCCCGACGCCGCGCCGCGAAACGCTTCAAACGTTAGTATACCGCCGAGCGCAGCCGAAAGCAAGCGAAAAGAAGAAGAAGAGAAAAAAGCGGAGAAAATCGCCGCGTCCTCGCCCGGTCGCGACGAAAACGCTCCGCGCCCCGCTCCGAAACGTCGAACGCGACGAAAACGCTCTCCTCGTCAAACGCCGCTCGTCGCAAACGTCGGACGCCTCCCGCCAAACGCCGGTCGTTCTCCGCCGCCCAATCTAAATTCGCGCCCAGCCGACCGAACGCCGCCGTTTTTTCGCTCGCCGACGTTCGAAAAACGCGCCCGGCCCCCCTTTTACGCCGCCGGAAATCGGGTAAAATAGCAAAGTCGGGACGTCGGCGTCCGCGTTGAAGCGACGCCCCCGTTCGTCCCTCCGCCGTCTTGATCGTTTCCCGAGCCGTTTCGGCGACGCGCCCTCGTTTCGTTTCGCGCAACTCCTTCGTTTTTCGACGTTTATCGCTTTCCTTGCGACCGTTCGCAATCGCGCTGTTTCGTCGAATTTCGCTCGACGTCGGCGCCTTCGAAACGCTTCGCCGTTCGCCGCAAGTTCAGAAATTTCGCAACGTTATGCCGTCCTATCAATTCATCGCGTCGCAAGCGGGCCTCGAACGTTACCTCGAAGAAATCGAAAGCGCGACTTGGATCGCCTACGACACCGAGTTCATCTCCGAAGGCCGTTATCAAGCGGAACTTTGCCTCGTTCAGGTCGCGACCGAATTTGGCGACGCGCTCCTCGACCCGTTGAAAATTCCGGACTTGCGCCCGTTTTGGGAACGCCTTTGCCAAGACGGTGCGATCTCCATCGCCCACTCTTGCCGGAGCGAACTCGAATTCTGTTATCGCGCGCTCGGGCGGCTTCCGTCGCGCCTTTTCGACGTTCAGCTCGCGGCGGCGTTCGTCGGGTTCGATTATCCGCTGAATTATAAGTCGTTGGTTCAAGCGACGATAGGCGTTTCGCTCGCGAAGAACGAGACGCGCACCGACTGGTCGCGGCGGCCCCTCACGAGCGGTCAGCTCGACTACGCGCTGCACGACGTTTGCCATTTGAAGCAAATCGCCGACTTTTTGACGCAAAAGCTCGAAGAAACCGGGCGCACCGCTTGGTTTTTGGAGGAAACGCGCGACTTCTGCCGCTCGCTGGAAGCGTCGTTCACCGACGAACATTGGCAAAAGTTGCTCGGCTCGAAACCGTTCACGAGCGACGAAATGGCGATCGTCCGCGAACTTTGGCGTTGGCGACGTCGCAAGGCGCTCAACCGCAACATTCCGCCGGCCCGCATTTTCCGCGACGACTTAATCGTCGAGCTGGCCAAGCGCAAGACCGGCGACCCGGCGCGCATCGCGGCGATTCGCGGCGTCAACGGTTCCCCCGACTCGACGCTGGTGCAAGAGTTGAGCGCCGCCATCGACGACGCTCTGTCGCTCCCGGCGGAAGAAAAGCCGAAACTTTCGGCGCGCCCGTCCTATCCGCAATACGCGCTGGCGACGCAACTTCTCGGGATTCTCGTCAACCAATATTCGACGCGACGCGGGATTTCGCCGCGCCTCGTCTCGACGACGACCGACGTCCGCCAAGCGATCGCCGCCCGCGAAGGAACGCTCCCGGCGAGCGAAACGCCCCGTCTCCTGACCGGTTGGCGCGCGAAGTTCCTCGACGACTTCATCGGCGACTGCCTCGACGGTCGGTTCGCGATGCGTTTCTCGAACGACCTCGAAAGTTTGCCGCTCCAGCTGATCGACCGCCAAGCGTCGCGCCGTTAAAATCGGCAAACTTTGCGTGTCTTTAGACAAACAACCGGTCGCCGCCCGCCCGACGCGACCGCGTCGAACGCCGTTCGACCGAACCCAACCGCAAAAAGGCGACGCCGACCGTTTCGCAACGTCGGCGCCGCCTTTTATTTTGCCCGCTTTTCTTATCTTGCCGCTTTTAACGCGATCGCGCCGCCGCCCAAGCGACGCGAACCGTTTTCCCGCTCCGCTTCCGTCTTTCTCGCTCGACGGCGCGTTCGTTCGACGACGTTTTCGCTCCGCGTCAAGTCGACTTCAAGACGATCCAGTCGCCGAGTCTTGGGAACATTTGCGCGATCGAGAAGAGCAAGCGCGCTTTCCAGGGCGTTACGATCTCCGGGCGGCGTTTTTCGCAAGCCTTCAAAATCTTGTTCGCCAAGTCGCGAGGGTCGATTTTGCCGACTTTAACGCCTCCGCCGGGCATTAACGCCGACTCCGGAATCCCTTCGGCGCGCTTCAACGGGTAAAGACGCGGATTGTCCCGCTTCACCGGGCCCGGGCAGACCAGCAGGACGTGCAGACCGTCCGGCGCCGTTTCGAGTCGCAATTGTTGCGAAAACGCCGCGACCGCGTGTTTCGTCGTCGGATACGCCCCGACCCAACGCGCCGCGCTCTTCGCCGCCAACGACCCGATATTGACGATATGCCCCTTCGCCTTAATCAGTTGCGGCGCCGCGGCTTGCGAACAGGCGATCGTTCCCAACACGTTCAGCTTCCAAAGGGAGTCGAACTCCTCGAGCGGCGTTTCGAGAATCCGACCGCGATGCGTTCGCCCGGCGGCGTTGACCAGCGCGTCGAGCTTGCCGAACTTCGCGACCGTCTCCTCGACGATGCGCGTCGC
>JAFTUJ010000121.1 GCA_017466305.1 Thermoguttaceae bacterium | reverse complement strand
TCGCCGCCATGTCCGCCGCAGCAACCGCCGCCCTCGTCGCCATGTCCGCCGCAGCAACCGCCGCCCTCGCCGCCATGTCCGCCGCAGCAACCGCCGTCTTTTTTCATTTCGTCGTTTTGTTCGCTCATTTTTTCGACTCCCGTTTCGCGTTAAAACGACCTTCGCCCCTTGCGCGACCAAGCGTCGTTCGCGTTGTTCTGTCCAACTGTCGTCTTGTCGACGCGTTCCGTCGACGCGCGCTCGCCGATCGAACGCTTTCCCCTTATTATATCCCCGGAAGTCAAGAATGCAAACGAGAATTTTAAAATGTTTCACGTGAAACGTCGCCGACCCCGGTTCCCAACCGCCGCGCGCCCATTATAATAAACGCGTCGTTCCTTTTTCCTTCCTTTTTCCCTTTTTTCTTCCTTTTTAGATCGCCGTTTTATGTCGCCGTCGCTCCCGCTCTCCTTCTCTCCCGACTCGGAAATTGCCGCCGCCAAAAAAATCGCCCGACAAGCGATGAAACGTCGTCTTCGCGACCTCCGATTCGACCGTCTCGCCGTCGCGGCGGCCATTTTTAGCGCACTCAACCGTTTTCCTCCGTTCGCCGACGCGCAAACGCTCGCCGTTTACCTCGACTTCGGTTTTGAAGCGCCGATACGCCCGCTTCTTCCGCGACTTTTCGAACGCCCCGACCGCGTTGTCGCCGCGCCGCGTTGCGTCGATCGCGAACTCGACTTTTATCGCCTCGACGCTCCGCGTTACCTCGACGCCGCCGACGCGACCTCGTTAACTAACGCGACCTCGCCAACCGACGCCGCCGGACGCGAAGACGCGTTCGACGACCGCGACGCTTTTTCGCCGGAACGCGTCTTTCGCTTAACCTCGCTAACTTCCGGCGCGTTCGGAATTTGGGAGCCCGTTCCCGACGCGTCGCGCCTTGTCGCCCCGGACGCTTTCGACGTCGTTCTCGTCCCGGGCTTGGCGTTCGACCTCGACGGCGGCAGGCTCGGACGCGGCGCCGGTTTTTACGACCGTTTTCTCGCGACGCTTCCCCCGAAAACGCGTCTCGTCGGCGTCGCGCTCGACGAACAAATCGTCGACAAGGCGCCCCGCGACGCCTTCGACCTTCCCGTCGACGCGCTCGCGACGCCGTCGCGCCTTGTCGTCTTCCGTTAACTCGTTTCCGCAAAAATTTCGCCGTCCTTTTTGCGCCGCCCCCTCCTTTTCGGCCCTCTCTTTTCGGCGTTCGACGCGTTCCCCTCCGCCGAACGCCGCCGAAACTCCAATTTCCAAACGCCCCCCAAAAAACGCCGAATAATCAAACCGCAAACAACCAAACGACGAACGACCAAAACTCAAACAACCAAACGGCGAAACAACCAAAACTCAAACAACCAAACGGCGAAACAACCAAAACGCAAACAGCCAAAACTCAAACAACCAAACGGCGAAACAACCAAAACGCAAACAGCCAAACGGCAAAACGACCAAAACGCAAACAACCAAACGACGAACGACCGAACGCGCTTCTTTTTGCTTCCTTATCCCCGCGCTCCTCTCCGACTTTTTCTCGACCTTGCGCGCTCCTTCGCTTATTTTTTCAGAACTTGAAAAAAAATCCGAAAAATCGGCAAATTTCACTAGGATTTTTCGTCAAATAAGCTAAAATAATAAAAATGAACGTTCTCGCGATATTGCAACCGCGCGTTCCCTTTCTCAACCGCCCGTCGCGCTCGACGGCGCAACGAAAAGTCAATTAGAAAGCGTCCTTATGTTCAAACGCGTTTCCCTTTTAGTTCTCGGAGTCGCCGGCGCCCTCGCGTTGGAATCGACGCCCGTTTTCGCCCAAGACGCCCCCGCCGCCCAACCGGCCGCCCTCTCTCTCGACGGAATTATGGGCGAAGACCCGACCCCCGCCGCGCCGGCGTTCGACAAATCCATTCTCGAAGCGCCGAAAGACGCGACGCCGGACGAGCTTTTCGACTTCGTCGATTCGCTCCAAGACAAACTTCCGCAACCGAAATCGCAAGAAGAACTTTATCAAATCGTCGACGCGGTTTCGGAAGCTTATCTTAAAATCGCCGATCGAATTTTGGCCGTCAAAGACCTGACGCCGGAACAAAAAGAACGCGCGACGCAACTGAAAGTCGTCGCCCTGACCAGTCGCGCCAACAGCGACCCGAAAGCCGTCGCCGCGCTGAACCAATTTGTCGACGAAACGCTGAAAAACGCGAAAACAACCGACGAACTCGTCAAAGCGTATCAACTGAAGCTCCAAGTTCTCGACGCGAGCTCCGACGACCCGACCGCCGAAATCAACGCGCTCGCCGACGAAATGCTCGCCCGCGCCGAAGAAGAATTGCAAGTTTTCGCCGTCGAAGTCAAAGCGCGCGTCTTCCTGACCGCGACCCAAACGACCGGCGTCGTCGAACCGTCCGTTTTCGAATTCGCCGATAAAATTATCGCCGATAAAAACCGCGCCGCCGCGGTCGTCGAAAAAGCGCTCGAAATGAAACTCGTCGCGCTCGTCGTCGCCGCCGAACTGGAAAAAGAAAAAGGCGAAAAAGCCGACGCGAAATTCGCCGCCGACGCCGAAAAACTCTTCGCGCAACTCCTCGACGGCAAATATTCCGACGCGACGAAGAAAACCGTTTACCAACTGCGCCTTCAAACGCTTCTCGACGCGCAGAAACAAGGCGACGCCGACGCGACCGCCAAACTTGAAGATATCGTCGAACGTCTCAAGAAAGAAAACGACGAAGAACTGCAAAATCTCGCCGTTTCGCTCAAAGGTCAACTCTTGATCGACGCCGCGCAAAAAGACGAAAAGGCCGTCGCCGCGCTCGACAAATTCGCCGACGAAACGCTTGCGCTCGCCCAAGAAAAACCGGAACTTAAAACGCAAGCGCTCGGCCTTAAAATTCAAGCCTTCACCATCAAAAAGGACGTCGACGGCCTCCTGAAATTTATCGACGCGCAAATCGCCGACGCCGACGCGCAACTTAAAACGCAACTTATGCGCGTTAAACTGTCGCTGATTCAACAAAAGATCAACGCCGACCCGGAAGCGTTCGCGCAATTCGAAAAATTCCTCGAAGAAACCGCGAAAGATCCGGCGTTCGAAAGCGCCGTTTCGCAACTTTACGCCGCTCGCGTCGCCGCGCAACTGAACGCGCTCGCCGAAAAAGGCGCGACGCAAGCCGACTTCGACAAGTTTGTCGAAGACTTCAAAGCGGAAATCGCAAAGCGTCCGGAATCGTTGACCGCGCTCTTGATGGGTCGCGCCGCGCTCGATCAAATCGGCGAACAAATCGGCAAGCCGGAACTTTTTGTCGAAACGTTCGACGCGATCGTCGCTTACTGCAAAACGTCGGACAACGAAACGCTCCAAACGCTCGCCGAAAACCTGGAAGCGTATTCCGCGCAAATGCGCCAAATGGAAGAACAACTGAAAGCGCAAGAAGCCGCCGAAGCGACGGAAGTTCCCGCCGACGACGCGAAATAATCCCCCGCGTTTCCTTTCTCTCGCTTAACGTCGGCGTTCCGCCTCAAACGGAAACGCCGACGCGCGGCGTCGAAAAAACGACAATAAAAAAACCTTGCGATTCGCGTCGCAAGGTTTTTTTAGCGCCGAAATCGGTTCGCGCCGTTCGTTAAGCCGCCGGACGTTCGACGCAAAGCGCGCCGTCGTCCAACGTCGCTTCAAATTCAAACGTTTGAGCCGCGGCGGCGTTTTTCGCTTCGTCTTTTTCTCGCAACTCGGCCCGTAAAATCGACGCGTTTTCCGCCGCGACGCCGATGCGCACCTTATTGCCGCAAATCCGAACGACCGTTACGACGACGCCTCCGCCGACGCAAACCGACTCGCCCTCTCGTCTCGACAACACCAACATTACCTACTCCTTTAATCTTCGCGGCCAATCCTTAGCCTTTTTCGACGCGGCGCGCCGATTTTTTAGCGTTTCGACGCTCTTTCCTTACATCGAAAAGAAATCGTCGAAACTTCGCGGAAAACCGAAAAATTTTCCTTTTTTCTTTCTTAACGCGATTTTTTCAAGTTTCCGTCGCCGTTTCGGTCGCGTCAAGTTCAAGCGGCGAATCGTCGAGCGTCGTTTGGCGATACCGTTCGCCGCGCGGCCCGTAAAAAAAGACGCGGTTTTTCTGTTTTTCCCAAATCGCCGTAAAGTTGACGGTGCGCGGCCCGTGCACGCAGAACATCATTCCGCAAACGTCGCCGTTGTTTTTGCGAATCGCGGTTTCCGACGTCGGAAACGCGTCGGTTAAAAGCTCGTGATCGCTACACAGCGTCGCGTAAACGTACTTCTGCAGTTCGTCGATCGTTTTAATCGACGAGATATTATTGCTAACCATATCTTCGAAACGTGAAACTTAAACCAAAGGGGGGGAGGAAGACGGCGAGAAATTCCGCTTGCCCATTTTACCGCTCCGCCTTTTCAGCAAAGTTAAGAGAGGTAATTTAGGTAAAATAAGGAACCTTTCATCGTCCGATATTAAGAGTATCGACCAACGAGCGCGCGTTCTTCGAGGCTTTTTGAGAAAAAAGAAGGCGTTTCTTCGCCCGTTCCGCCTAACGCGAAGAATTGGTAAAATCCGTTTTTTATCCGTATTTTTTATATTTTTCGGCGTATGCGAGAAGACGAACGCGCGCCGCCGCGACGACGCGCTCGTTCGCTCTTCCCCTTTGTCGCGCTTCGACGCTTAAAAAAGCGCGGCGTCGTCGGTCGAAAGGCGTTGAGAAAGGATTTCGACGCCGTTTTCCGTTACTAAAACGTCGTCTTCGGTGCGAACGCCGCCCCAACCGGGCAGATAAATCCCCGGTTCGACCGTCAAAATCATCCCCGGCTCGAGGAGCCGCTCGGCGCGCGGATTCAACCCGCCGAAGTCGTGAACGAAACGCCCGATTCCGTGCCCGAGCCCGTGTCCGAAAAAGTCGCCGAACCCGGCGTCCGCGATCGTTCGGCGCGCGATTCCGTCGATCTCGTCGCAACGAACGCCCGGTTTCATCGCGGCGATCGCGGCGTCGTGCGCGGCGAGGACGACGTCGTAAACCTCCCGAAATTTCCGAGCGAACTCGCTTCCCGGCGCCGCGTTCAGTCCGCGCTCCGTTCGGAAAGTCCGCGTCAAGTCGCCGACGTAAGCGTCTTTTTTCGCGCCCCAATCGATCAAAATCAGCGACGATTCGCCGACCTTCCGTCCGCGTCCCGGGATCGCGTGCGGGAGCGCGGCCCGGTCGTCGAACGCGACGATCGTCGGAAACGCGACGTCGTCCCCGCCGACCTTGCGCATTCGGTACTCCAATTCGTCGCGCAAATCGACTTCGGTCGCGTCCGGTAAAATCGCCGATTTCAGCGCGCGGAACCCGTCGACGGTAACGTCGACCGCCGCCCGAATCGCCGCGATTTCGGACGCGTCCTTAATTTCGCGCAACCGCTCGACGTCGTTCGCTCGCGGGACGAACTCGACGTCCGGAAACTTCTCGCGCAACGCGTTGAAGAGCGAAACGGTCGTCGACGCGGCTTCGATTCCGACCCGTTTCGGACGCCGCGACGAATACGCCGCGTTCGTGACCGCGCCGTCGAGCAAGCCGAGCGTCGTTTCGCCGCTGCGCCGAATCAGCGCGTCAAGATCGGGCGCCTCCTCTTTGATTTGCTCTTCGAAGCGCGTGTCGCTGAGCAAAACCGCGCCGGAATCGCCGACCCAAAGGTAAGAATCGTCGCCGCGAAACCCCGTCAAATACGAGACGTTCAACGGGTCGACAATCAAAAAACCGTCGAGCCGCGCCTCGTCCATCGTCTTGCGCAACCGCGCGCGCCGCTTCGCTTCGTTCCGTTCCGCCGTCATTCCCTTATTTCCCCTTTCTTCTTTAAGCGGCAAAGTTTGCCGATCTTGCGCGATCGTTCTTTTCTCTCGTTCGCCGCTTGCTCGCCGACGGTTCCGCCGCTCGCTCTCTCGCTCTCCGCGGCGACATAAAAAAACGGAAACCGACGTCGGCAGTCGGTTTCCG
>JAFTUJ010000120.1 GCA_017466305.1 Thermoguttaceae bacterium | reverse complement strand
GGCGCGGAGGTCGACGGCGCGGAGGTCGACGGCGGCGCGAACGCAAGTTCGGGCGGAAGTTGGAGCGCGACGTCGAGTTCGTTCGCTTCGATCGCGAACTCTTCAAAGTTGCGAACGACCGCTCGATAAATAAACGGGACGCCGACGCGCGCTTGGGCGGTCGCTTCCCCGACGGAACCGTCCGGACGGCGTTCGACAACCGGCGCTTTTTGCGGGAAAAGGCTCGCGCTTTCTTCCGAAAGTCGGGACGACGCGGGAGGTTGGGTTGACTTGGCGTCTTGGGTTGGCGCGGCGTTTTGGGTTGGCGCGGGAGGTTGGGTTGACTCGGCGTTTTGGGTTGGCGCGGGCGTTTGGGACGTCTCGGCGGTTCGCGGGGCTTGCTCGACCGTTATCGGGAGGACGTCGGTCGTTAGGAGGTCGCCGTTTTCTCGAAACGCGTAAAAGGCGAGCGCTTTCGGGCCCGGCGCGTCGGCGACGAGGCGAACTTTGTAAACGACGTCCGCGAGTTCGGCGAGCGGCGCGGCGGGATAAGCGACGTCGGCGCGGCGCGTTCCGTCCGGCAAGAGGAGGTCGAGACCGGGGCGGGCGACGAGTTTGATGACGACGGACTCTTGGCGTTCCGGCGTCGGGGCCGTTTCCGCGTCGCCGCGACTCGGAACCGTCAACGCGAAGCGCGCTTCGAACGGAACGCCGGCTTCCGGGGTCGCGGGGACGACCGGGGACGCGGCGCCGTTATTTTCGGCGTTTTCGTTATTTTCGGCGTCGAGATCGGCGGAAACTTCGCGGAAGCGGGGCGTCGGGGCGTCGCCGTCGAAGGGCGGGAAGCGGAAGGCGACCGTTTCGAACGTCGGCGCGGACGCGTCGGCGATTTCGACGACGTCGCCGCCGAACTCGTTCGCGACCGGCGAGACGGGGAAGGAAAACGCGCCGAGCGACGGCGCTTGCGCGGCGGGGTCGGCGTTCGGCGTCGGCGATTCGACCGGCGGCGTTCCGTCGGCGGGGAGCGCGTGTTGGGGGGACGCGGCGGGGGCGGCGCTCGGCGTCGACGTTGGAGTCGGGGTCGGGGGCGACGTCGAGGTCGGCGATTCGACCGGCGGCGTCGTTCCGAGCGGGGCCGGCGCGGAAACGGAGGTTCCGCTCCCTTGCGTCGGCGCGGCGTTCGAGTTCGACGGTTGCGCTAAGAGTTCGATTTCGCCCTGCGCGATTATCGGCTCCTGCGTTTCGCGAACGAGGTAAAAGGCGAGCGTTTGCGACGAACGGGGCGCGAGATCGAGCAATTTCCAAACGACGCGCCCGTTTTCGATCTTGTCCGGGGGCGTTTCGCCGCGAACAAAGGTCGTGTTCGGCGGCAGACGGAGGATAAAGTTGGCGGAATTGGCAAAATCGGAATTGTTGGTGATCGTCGCCGTTCCCTTAAACTCGGCGCCGACCGCGACGGGCGACGGCAAGTCGAGTTTTGCGCTGACCGGCGACGCTTGCGTCCAAGCGAGCGAGAAGGTCGTTTTTTCGACCGGAATCGATTTTTGGTCGTCGCCGGCCGGGCGCAAGACGGTCGCGGAGACGCGAGCGACGCCGGACGACGCGTTCTTTTGCCTTACTTCGACGCAAGCGACGCCGTCGGCGTCGGTTAGCGCGTCGACGACGCGGGCGTCGTTCGGGCCGAGAAGAACGTCGCCGGAGACCGCTTCGTATCGAACGATCCAACCGGGGCGCGGGTCGAGGTTGGTGCGGCGGCGAACGGTCGTCGCGAGCGTCGTTTCGGAGCCGATCGGGAGCGCTTGCGATTTCGGGAAGCGGAACGCCGCGTCGATCCAATGAATCTCGGCGGAGGCTTTGCGGCGGTCCCAATTGTCGATTTCGTCGGAGAAGACGAAAACGGAGCTGGTTCCTTCTTCTTGCGATTGAACGCTCGCCCAAGTTTGCCCGCGGAGGATGGTAACGTCGTCGAGCGGCGTTTCGGTGCCGCGGTGAATCCGCCAAAGTTTGTCGGTCGTTTCGGTCGTTAGATAGCGGTCGTCGACGCGTTTTTCCGTTTTACCGTTTAAATTAAGGCAACAGGAGCGGTCGTCCGGGTTGGCCGCCAAAAACGTTCCGACGCCGTTAAGGCTCCATTCGATTTTTTCGCCGACGCGCATGTACGTCGAGTCTTCGCCGACGAAACTGGCGACCAAAACGATTTCGGTTCCGATCGGCGCCGCGATCGTACTCGGTTCGAGAACGACGACCGGACCCGGCCCCGGAAGTTTTTTCGGGAAAAGAACGCCGCCGTTCGGACGTTGCGTCGCCCAAACGTAATCCTTTAAATCGACTCCGGCGGCGCGCGCTTGGGCGAGTTCGCTTTCGGTCGCTTCCCAAGGGCTTTTGCGTTCGGTCGACGCGAGCGCCGCGCGATTGACGATTTCTCGTTCCGCGCTCGACGAAAGACGCTCGACGTTCGATTTGTTTTTCGAAGAAAAGAGGCAAGAGTCTTTGAAGAGACCGTCGGAACTTGCGCAACCGAGCGTCGAAACGGCGCAAAGGAGCGTCGCGCCGAAAATCGACGCGAACGAACGAACGGAGCGGCGCGGAGCGCGTCGTTGCGAATCGGCGAAAAGGGCGCGTTGAAGGGCGAAAGGCGTCGGCATTGTTGCGTTTGGAAAAATAGGGAAAACGGGGGCGCTGGGGAACGCGGGAAAAACGAGCGGTCGAAACGAGCGGCGTCGGGGGATGCGTCGCGTTGGGCGGAAGCGAAAACGCGACGCGGGGCGCCGTCGATGCCCGAAAAAACGGAACGGACGTTTCGACCGAAACGCTCGTTAAAACCGCTCTACCTTTTTATTTTACCCGCTTTTTCTAATTTGACAAATTTTTTCTTCATATTTTCTCAAGTTTTGGCAACTTTTTGTCGAACGTCGGCGTTGCAACCGTTAACGTCGACGCGTCGCCGGTGAAAAAAACGCCTGAAACGGCGTCGAAAATTTGTTTTCGACGTTAAAATAAAAAAAAGTTTGATAACGCCGTCCGCGCGCGTCGGTAAATTTTGCGCGTTTTGCCCCGTTTGCGTTTTCCTTGCGCGTCGACCGACGTCGAGGCCGAGCGACGCGGCGGTTCGATAAAATTTCGACGCGGGCCTTTTTTTTTCGCCGAACTCGCTTATATTAATAAGGAGAAAATCGACGCCGCCGACGGTCGAAACGCCGGGCGGTTTTTCCCGCGAACGTCCTTTGAACGAACGAAACGAAAATGCCGACGAAAGAAAACGCCGCCGAAAATTTAATTCCCGTCGAAACGCCGAGCGCCGAATCGGCAAATAATCCCGCCGCCGACGCCGCGTCCGTCGCCTCCGCTTCTCCGTCGACCGTCGACGTCGGCGAAATTTGCCCGTTGGAAGCGACCGAGAAACCGGCGTCCGTCGTCGCGGTCGAAAAGCTCGTCGCCGAGATCGCCGCTCGCGCCGACGCGCCGACGCCCGGTTGGACCTTTTCAGTCGCGTCGCTCGGCTGCCCGAAAAACTTGGTCGACGCGGAGACGATGGTCGGGCGCTTGACCGCGTTGGGGGGCGAAATGACGTCGGACGCGGAGAACGTCGACGTTTTCCTCTTGAACACCTGCGGTTTCTTGCGCTCCGCTCGCGACGAAGCGGCGGAGTTTATCGCCGAAGCGGTCGCGGAGAAGGCGGCGGGGGGCGTTCGCTTCCTGCTGGTTTCCGGTTGCGCGGTCGTTTCGGACGGCGAAGAGTTGGCGGCGCGCTTCCCGGAGGTCGACGCTTGGCTGAGCCCGTTCGACGAAGTGAAAATCGTCGACGTCGTTTGCGAACTCTTTGCGCAAGAAGGCGAGACGCGGGCGCATTACGTCGCGACGGAAAACGACGAAGCGGCGGAAGTCGCGCAAACGACGGAAGACGGCGAAGCGGCGGAAGTCGCGCAAACGGCGCAAAACGGCGAAAATAGCGAAGTCGCGCAAACGACGGAAGACGGCGAAGGCGGCGGAAATAGCGACGCCGCGCAAACGACGGAAGGCGGCGGAAATAGCGACGCCGCGCAAGCCGGGGGGACGAAAGCGGTCGAAACGCCGGTCGTCGTCGCGCCGTCGCGCTTCCTTTACACGCCGTCGCGGAATTTGACGCTCGACGATTCGCTCCGAACGCCGTTGACGGCGCCGAACGTCGCTTATTTGAAGATCGCGGACGGTTGCGACCGGTTCTGCGCATATTGCGCGATTCCGAAAATTCGCGGGCGGTTCGTCAGCAAGCCGCTCGAAACGATCGTCGACGAAGCGGAGCGGCTGGCGGTCGCGGGCGTTCGCGAGTTGGTTTTGATCGCGCAAGAAACGACGTTTTGGGGGAGCGACCTCTTCGGCGAGCCGCGTTTGGCGCAATTGTTGGCGACGCTCAAGGAGAAAAACTGGTTCGACTGGATTCGCGTCCTTTATACTTATCCGCAACATTGGGGGAGCGATTTGACGTCGCTTTACCGCTTGGAAGCGCCGGGAACGACGTCGATTTTGCCTTACGTCGACGTTCCGCTGCAACACTGCAATTCGGAACTGCTCAAAAAGATGAACCGCCGCGTCGACAAGGCGCAAACGGAGGACTTGTTGGCGAAACTTCACGAAGAGATTCCGGGGCTCGTCTTGCGAACGTCGTTGATCGTCGGTTTCCCGGGCGAAACGGACGCGGCGTATCAAGAGTTGGTCGATTTCGTCGAGAAATGGAAGTTCGAGCGCGCCGGCGTCTTCGAGTTCTCCGCCGAACCGGGAACGCCCGCCGCCGCGATGGACGGTCAAGTTCCGGACGAGATCAAGCGCCGTCGACTCGACCGTATTTGCGCGAAACAAGAGCGGATTTCGCGCCGCTTCGCTCGGAGCTTTATCGGGCGAACGGTCGACGTAATGCTCGACTCGCGCGGCGTTTCGGACGGCGGAACGACGATGCGCAACGTTTGCGTCGGGCGGACGTACGCGGAGGCGCCGGACGTCGACCCGTTGGTTTACGTCACCGGGCGGGACTTGGAGGTCGGGAGCGTCGTTCGTTGCGAAATCGTCGACGCGCAGGGGCTCGACCTGATCGCGGTGCCGGTCGACCCGGAGAAGATTTTCGTTTCGAAGGACGAGCGTCGAATCGCCGCCGAGCGCGAGGAAGCGGCGCGTTTCCGCGAACTTGGGCTCGAACCGCCGAAAAAGCAAGCGCCGAAAAAAACGTCGAACGGTCCGAAAGGCGGTAAAAACGGCGGTGGGAAGAAGGACGGCGGCAAGGGCGGCCCGAAAGGCGGGAAGTCCGGCGGTTGGAAAAAGGGCGGCGGCAAAAGCGGCAAACCGTCCGGAAACGCCGACTGACGCTTGAACGTTTAACCGAACGGAACGAAGAACCGCTCGACGGCGATTTTTCCGCTTAACGGACACGAAACCGCCGTCGACGCGAATCGCTTGGCGTAAAGCGTTAAAAGAACGGATTCGCAACGTTGGAGAAAAGCCCGAATCGGCGTTTCTCGACGCGGCGAATCCGTTGTTGTTTCTTGTAAATGAGAAAATATAACGAATTTATTGCGCGGACGATTTCGTCGGGAATGTATACGGTTCGAACTCGGTCGGGTGCAAACGCGGATAACAAAACTTCCAATGGTCTTTTTTAACCATTTTAATTTGCCCTTTTATACAAACCAAAAGCCCTTGCAAGGGAATATCGGCGTACATTCCCAGTTTCTCGAGAAAAAGTTCGCAACTATATCCCCAAGAGCCTAGCCGAACTTTGTAGCGTCTTTGGCGTTGTTTATCAATGAACGAAGACGTTTGAAGGCGACAAACGCCGTCGAAATATCCGGCGTATTCCTGCTTTTCAAGCGACGGTTCGGGAAATTCGGCGTTAGGAAGAAAAATATTGTTAACTTGAAGACGATCCGAATAGATACCGCCTTCTATCCAAACATCGCTTCCCGGCGTCGGCGCCGCGGCGAATTGCTCCTCCGTTACTTGGACGACGAACGGGCCGCTTGGAGAAACGAAGTGGAAAAGATGTTGGGCGGGAACATAGTTTGTTTGCGTCTCGGTTTTTTCAAACTTAGCGAAGAGACGGAAATTAAGCGGTTTTAAACTCATTGGAAACTCCTTAAATTTAAGCGAAACGAGCGGCGAAGCGGCGACGTTTAACGGGCGTTTCGCGCTTCCTCTTCGCAACTCGCGGCGTAAAGGGCGGTCGCGGCGAAGAGAATGCGGAATAAAATCGTCGCGAGGCCGTACCCGAACGCCGCGAGTAAAAAAAGTAAGACGAGTCCGCCGCAAAGGTAAAGCGTTTCTTTATAAAACGGTTCGCCGATCGCTTTAACGACGTCGACGATCGCCGGAAAAACGTCGCCGACAAAATAAACGAGCGCGCCGATAACGAACGAAACGTCGAAAAAGGCGAGAAAACCGCGTCCCCATTTGACCCAATACTCGAGTTTTGCGGCGCGAATCGCTTTGAGGCTTTTAGCGGAGGAAGACGACGCGACGCGCGGAAAAACGGCGGCGCTTTCGACGTCGGACGAATGATTTTTCGGCGAAATCGGCGGGAATTGCGGCGTCGCGTCGCTTGTCGAAACTTCGGGGAAGCGCGGCGGTTCGGGCGGCGGCGCGTCGTTTGGCGTTGGAATCGACGGGAAAACGAGCGGACGCGGCTCTTCTGAAATCGACGGAAACACGGGCGGTTCGGGCGGCGTCGGAATCGGCGGAAAGCTCGGCGGTTCCGGCGCTTGCGTTGGCGCGGCGGCGAGTTCGGCGAAAATCGGTTTCAGGGCCGGAACGTTTTTCGCTTTGCCGCGTTGGCCGCCGGTTTCGAGGAGCGTCGACGGTTGCACGACGCCTTGTCGAACGAGTTCTTTTAGTTCGTCGAGGTCGACCGTTCGCGTTCCGGTCGGGAGTAAAACGTTGATTTGCATTGGTTAAGTCCTTGCGTTTAAAAGTGTTAAAACGACGGTTCGAAAAAACGCGTTCGCGTCTTAAAAGTTGGAACGCGTTCGCGTTTCGCCCGTCGGTCAACTTTTCAGTATAACGTCGTTTAAAGCGTCGTCAAGAAAACGTCTCCCGGCGGGCGTCCAACCCGACGAAAATTTTTAGATTTTCTTGAAAAAAGTCGAGCGGTCGAAAAGCGCGCGGGCGAAACCGGCGGATAGTCGCCTTTTGATTTTTCTTTTAAAGCGCCGTTAATCGAAAAAGCCGCTTGAACAACTTGGGGCTCTTGTCGGGAAAAACGACGTTGTTTGAATCGATTGAAATTTGTTTGGTTATTGAACGCGCGTCGCGGCGGCGTTAGAGAACGATCGTTCCTTCCGGGTCGAACGTCGGTTTCGCGCCGACGTGTTCGACGCGGTTGCGCCAATTTTTGCCGAGTTGATAATAACGCAGGCTGTCCAGTTTCGGGTCGATTTCCTTGAAGAGCGCCGCCTTCAACTCGACCAGTTGCGCCGGGTCGACTAAGCATTCGAAGACGGAATTTTGCACCCGTTGGCCGTAATTGACGCAAATTTTCGCGACGCGACGCAACCGGCGCCGCCCGTCTTTAGACTCGACGTTGACGTCGTAAGCGACGAGAACCATCATCGGAGGAACGCTCCTTAAAATCGGGGGAAATGACGAAAAGATAACCGGCGACGTTAAACGAGTTGCGGCGCGTCGGCGGCGTCGGCGCTACTTCCAAAAAAACGCCGGGTAAGCGTCGAGTTCGCCGCGCAACCATTTCGCGAGCAAGCGCGCTTGAACGAGCGGAAGGAGCCCGATCGGGACTTTTTCGCCCAAAAACGGATGTTGAAGTTCGTCCCGTTTCCGCTCCTGCCAAGCGGTTAAAACGGTTTTGCGGGTCGCGTCGCTCATAACGACGGCGCCGGACTCCGAACGCTCGAAGCCGCGCGGGTCGATTTGACGGCGGTTGATCAGCGAAAGCGCCAAACGGTCGGCCAACCAAGGACGAAATTCCTCCGTTAGGTCGAGCGCTAACGAAGCGCGGCCCGAGCGGTCGGCGTGAAGGAAGCCGAGTTGCGGATCGAGCCCGACCGTTTCGCAAGCGGAGCGCAAATCGTGCGCCAGCAAGACGTAAAGAAACGAAAGAAGCGCGTTGATCGGGTCGAGCGGCGGACGGCGCGACCGTTCCCGAAAGACGAACGCGTCCTTTTGCGCGACGATAAGTTCGTTAAAAACGGAAAAATACGTTCGGGCCGCGTCCCCTTCGACGCCGCGAATTTGAGCGACCGTCGGCGAACGGGTCAGGTCGAAAATCGAGCGCGAGAGCTTTTGCGCCGCTCGTTCGAGCGCGTCGACGTTCGTTTGGGCGCCGCGGTCGCGAACGGCCCGTTGCAGAACGACGCGAGCGTTCGCGATTTTCGCCGAAACGAACGCTCGAGCCGCTTCCGCCGCCGCTTCGGGCGCCGTCGTTCGCCGATGTTGGGCCCGGCGCAAGAGGACGTTTCCGCTTTGCGGGCCGACGACGCGAGCGAGGAACTTGCCGTTTTCCGTCAACATCGAGACGGCGACCCCGTTTTCGGCGCAAAGTCCGAGCGCGAACGGCGACCAAGAGACCGCTCCGAACGCGACGACGCCGTCGAGCGTGTGAATCGGCAGGCGCCGAACTTCCTTGCCGTCGAGCGAAAAGACGAGATTCGTTCCGTCTTGGCGAACGTAAATTTTTTGCGTCGTAACGTAAACGGTGTTGCCGAAGCGTTTCATCGCGGCGAGTTCCGGGGGAAAAAACGGGCGGGGAAAAGTCGCCGAGTCGAGGAAATCGGCGACGGTAAGACGCGGAAAAACGCCGGTTAAGCGAAATCTTCTTCGTCGTCGAACGCCGCGTCTTCGGACGTTGCGTCGGCGCGAGTCGAGGCGAAGTCGTCGGCGTTTGCGGCGGAAAGCGGGTCGGAAGCGTCGGCGTTCGCGGTTTCGGCGTCGTCGAACGCGTCGAAGGCGCCCGCTTCCCGCCAATTATTGCGGAGATAGCGCGACGCGGATTTTCGGACGTCCGGCAAACACTCGTCGGCGAGAGAGCAGCTTTTGCAACGCGACGAGGCGACCGGCTCCGGAACGACTTCCGAATCGACGAGCGCGCGGAAACGTCGAGCGAGTTCCGCCGTTTCGGCGCGGAGTTCGGCGTCGAAGCGAACGACGACGCGGCGTTTGGTCGTTCCGTAAAATAAGGCGCCTTCGAGGATTGCGCAACCGAGCGACTCTTCCAAACAGATCGCTTGAGCGCAAAGCTGGACGGCGTCGCAGTTGTTTTTCTTCGGCTGCCCGCGCTTGTACTCGACCGGATAGGGGCGCCAAAACCCGCGGCGTTTCGGGAGTTTAACGGCGACGATCGGACGTTCCGTCGCGTCCGTTTGCGTTTCCGACGGCGCGTCGGCGTTAAGCGACGGAGCGTTCGACGATTGCGGAGCGTCGTTAACCGTCGACCGTTGGGGCGTTTGCGTTTCCGACGGCGCGTCGTCGAACGGCGAGTCGACGCGGCGAAACTCGACGACGTCGGCGACTCCGACGAGACCGAGCCGGTTCGAGCGCAGCCAAAGTCCGCGCGCCGTTCGAACGTCGCCGCGAGTTTCGGAATCGGCGTTGTGAACGCGTTCGTGCATAACGCGCCCGGCGGCGGTGAAGAAGTTTTCGCTCCAAACGCCGTCGAGGTGAATCAGCGCGCACTGCCGAGGGCAAAACGCCAAATGCTGCAGTCCGGAAATCGGCAAGAGGCGGTCGTCGTCGGCGTCGTTTTCCGGTTGCGGAACGGTCGACGGTTCGAACGCAAACGCGCCGTCGGACCCGCTTGTCGCGTCGACGTTTGCGTCGGCGTCGAACGGCGCGTCGTCGGACGGGAACGGCGTTTTCACATCAACTCCAAGACTTCGACGCCGGGGCATTGCGCAAGACCGACGGTTCCGTTTTCCCGCTTCTCCGTTCCTTCGATAACGACGTCGTAATCGGCGAAGGAGCGAGCCGGGCGTTCGCCGCAGTTCTCGCTTTTCTTGATTTTGATCGCGTCGAAGAGCTTGCGAGCGGGCGCGTTCCCGAGGGCGGAGTCGTGTTTGAAGACGACGAGCTTGCAGGTTCCCATTAATCCGCGCGCGGCGCTGCGGTCGTGTTCGAACATATTTTGGAGGGCTTCCCAAAAGAGTTCGAGGTCGCTTTCGGAGAACCCGGTTTGATTAGCGAACGCCGGCGAAACGAACCCGTATCCGACGTAAAGCCCGTAAGGAACGGTCGTTTTGCGCCCCATCGTGCGGTTGTCGCCCATTTGCTTTTCGGCTTCCGCTTCGGTCGCGACGGCGCAACGGGTGATCGAGTGTTCGAGCGAAACGACCGGCTCGACCGACCGAGCGAACGTCATTTGAACCGGCCCGCGAACTTGGCCCGCGTTCGCGCCGGTCGACATTACGGCGCCGAACGTTCGGACGTCGTAATAATCGCGGCACATTTGGGCGCGAGCTTTGTCGACTTCGGAGCCTTGCCCCTTGCCTTTGTCGTTGCGTTTTTTGCCGTCTTTTTCGTCTTTCGGCGCGGCGGTCAAGTCGATTCCGGCGTCGGCGTAAGCGTCGGCGATGAGGTTGTTGAGAATCGCTTTTTCTTTGACGAAGATTCCGAACGACGCTTCTTCCTTACGCGTCAAGAAGACGTAATTGCGGACTTTGCGTTTGAGACAAACGTCGGTGACGAGGCCCTCGCCGGTTTCCGGGTCGACGCGCGGGAGGTTGCCGGCGTCCGGGTCGCCGTTCGGGTTGCCGTCTTTGACGTCGAAGATCAGCGCGAAATCGTATCGGTTTTTGATGTCGGACATTGCGTAATTCCTTATATAATAGCGTATAATCGCGAGTAATTTTTAATTGGGGGCGAACGCGATAACGGAGCCGGACGGCGTCGCGTTCGGCGTTTTTAGCGTTAAGCGTTCGGTTCGGTTTCGTCGGTCGTTTTCGCGTCGGCGTCGGCGTCCGTTTGAGCGCGCTTCGTATAGAAGTCTTGCATTTGGTGATAGTAACCGACCGCGAACTGACCTTGGCTTTCGAGCGAAAGGAACTTCGGGAAGCAGTCGAGTTTCGAAACGATTTCGCCGAGCAATTTCTCGAAGAACTTGCGTCGTTTATCGGCGTCGAGTTTCGACAAGTGGTGGTTTTTCAAGCGCATTAGATTCGGGAAGACGACGGCGGGCGTTCCGGACGCGGCGCCGTAAAAGCGGTCGCGAATCGTCGCGTTGATTCCCGGCAACGCTTCGTCTTGGATTTTTTCGAGCGTCGCGAAGAGGCGCCCGAGTTGGTAACCGGCGTTTTGTTTGTCTTTGTCGAGCGACACGGCGATTTCCTCCCATCGTTTGTAAGGGTCGTTTCGTTTTTCTTGTTGTTTTTCTTCGGTTCCCCAGCGGGCGAAGCGGTTGACATACGCTTTGATAATCGCGGCGCGCGCTCGGGTAACTCGTTGTTCGGCGCGAATTCGAACGATCGCCGCTTGCAGGAGCGCGCGGGAAAACAGTTGCGCGTCCAAAATCGCCCGCATTAAGTCGCCTTCGAGCGTCGGCGGGATCGCGTCCGACTTTCCTTGCGTCGCGACCGAAACCAAGACGCGGAAAAGGGAAAGGTATTCCGGTTCGCGCTCCGAATGTTGGATCGCTAAATCGTTGAAATATTGTTCGATATTTTGCGAAATTTCGGCGACCGTTCCGACGCGCCAAAAACGAATCGCGAGGCGCGCCGCGTTCGGCGAGAGCCCAAGAACGAAAAAACGGTTTTGCGACGCGTCGTCGGTTTTCGCGCCGTTTTGAATCGCGTCGAAAGCGGCTTTGACGCGTTCGATATTGGCGTCCGGCTTGTCTTTTTTCGGCGCCGCTTTTTTCTTTCTCGCGCCTTTGGCGGGCGTCGGTTCTTCGACGGCGGGCGTTTCCGCGTCGGCGTCGTCGGTCGACTTCGCGCCCTTCGCTTTCGGCGGCTCCGCGAACAAAACGGCGAAATTTTCTTCGAGCGCGCAAGGTTTCGCCGCCCAGAAAACGGTCGACGCTTCCCCGACTTGCATTCGATTCTTCGACTCTTTGTCGAGCATCGTATTCAGCGCGGTCGTATACGCGAAGACGGTCGGTTTCCCGATCGGAGCGTTCGCGCCCTGTTTTTTCCCGAACGAACAGAACGGCGGCAAGTTGAAACTGACGATTCCGGTTCCGGTCGGATTCCCGCCCCAAACGCCCTTAATCGCCGGGTGAAGGTTTTCGATCGGAACTTCGTCGTTGGTGATTAAGCAGCGGCCGGTTTGCGCGTCGGGCGGAACCGAAGCCGCGTCGACCGCGGCGCGAACGACCGGGGAATCCGAAACGATTTCGGCGTCGTCGCCGTCGAGCTTGAACGTCGTATTCGATTTCGCGTCGACGAGCGCGTCTTGCCAAGCGGGAAATTGTTCGAGTCGGCTCAGTTTTTCGTCGAGCGGAAGCGCGACAAACTTGCGAACCGCGCGCCAACCGGCGTCGTCCAAATCGCCGATTTCGTCGAGACGCCGCGCAAAGTCGGCGTGTTTCTTGTCGCCGTCTTTTTTCAGCGTAACGCCGACCGCGTATTCCGGGTTGTCCCAAAGGAGATTCGCCGCGATTCCGGACGAGCGCTTGACGCCCTGCGGAACGAGGTAAGCGCGCGCTTTTTTGTCCTTGCCGGTTCCGGTAACGGTCGAGTAAACGTCGACTGGATAACCGTTTGCGTCGAGGGCGATAATATAGGGGATTTCCTTATATTCCCAACCGAACGGCGCGACGGCGGAATCGCCGGCGTTGACCTTGCGGCGGTAATATTCGGCGAGCGAATGAATAATCATCGTTTGCGCTCCTTAACGTTCGAGCGTTTCGCAAAAAGTTCGAGCGGTTCCGGAACGCCCGCTTCTCGGCGGTATTTTTCGACGTCGATAACGCCGTCGACCATCTTCGGACGGTAAAAAACCGGAACGATTTCGCCGGACGGCGCGGAATAATCGAGGTCGTAAAGCGTCCAGCCGAGGTCGCGCTCTCCGGCGAACTCCGGGACGCTTTCCGGAATCGGCGGCGCTTCGTCGAGTTCCGCTTGGTAAACGAGCCGGAAATCGACCGGAAACTCCCGCGTTCCGAAGTAAGGTTGGTGAAAAAATTGCCCCTTTTTCGCTCGACGCTCGAAAATCGCGGCGTACTTCGCTTCTTTTTCGTCCGGGCCCGCGTTTTCGTCGCCGTAAAGAACGACGGCGTCTTCGCCGTCGATCCAGCTTCCCGTCGGGCGAACGACTTTGACGCGACGCTCCGGCGGGATGAACTCGAATTCCGCGTGCAAACGGTATTTAACGTCGCGCAAAATCAACGAAGCGCGCTGTTGACGGCACTCGTCGACGTAAATCGCGCCGCTGCGAGGCGACGCGACCGAACCGACTTCGTTGCGGCGAACCGAAAACCAACGAATCGGCGCTAAAACCTCGATCTTTTGGATTTTCCAAGCGATCGCCGGTTTCCAGAAAATCGCTTCAAAAATCGCCCGCGCCGCCGACGGCGTGATAACGTCGTATGAAACCCGTTCGACTTTCATTTCCGGGCGCGTAAAACAGGCGAAGTCGCCTTGAACCTCCAAACAGAATCCTCGCATAGGGGCGCGTCCTTATAATCTTAAATTTCTAATAACAAAACGTGATTTGGGCAAACGCCGCGACATATTGCTTGGCGACGTCGAAAGAGACGGACAATTAAATTTCCTTCTAACAACTTGTGCTATTATTTAGTGTTTGTTATAACCAACCGCTCGGCCTCCTCTCACAGCCTATAACGATTATAGCGCTGCAATTAAATTGCGCAACCGGTAATTTTGGTTATTTTTAATTTTGGTTATTTTTTTATATTTTTACTTTTTTTGAGTTGGGGATTTGTTTTTTACGTTATAATAAGAACGTCGCCGTTACGGTGTGGATTGAAACCTTCTGACAACGGCAACTTATTATTTTAGTAGTTGCGTCGGGAGGGGAAACGTCCTGGTTTCGTTTCCTCTCCTTGCGCAAAATTTTTATCGAGCTTTATCTTTTAAATTTCCAAAAACTTCCCGGGCGAGCCGTCGTGGTAGACGTCGTACCCGAAGACGGCGTCGTAATCGAGCGGGTCGCGCTGGACGTAAACGCCGGGCAGCTTCGCCGACTCTTCGACGCGACCGGTTTTCAGCAGCTCGAAAACGACGTCTTTCGGCAAATTGACCGAATACCGCCGCAGTTTGCGCGTCAGTTCGCGAGTCGGGCCGAGCGTTTCCAAGCGGTCGATCAGCGCCGCGCCGTCGCCGTAAAGGACGTAAACCGGGAGCGAGTAATCGTCGTCGATCATTCGGAAGTTTTCGCCGAACGTTCGGAACGGAAAGCGCGGCTCATCGTCCGGGAACGCGTATTCGTCGCCGTCTTCGTCGACGAGTTCGCCGACGTTCGACGTTAACGCCGAAACGAATCCGGCTTTTAACATTTGAATATTTTTGTCGCCGGCGTCGAACGTTTGCGCCAACCGGTAAAACTCTAGGAAAAACGTTTCGAACGCTTTCGGGGCGCGACCGTCGAACGGCGTCGCGAGGTTGCGCAAGACGGCGCGCGTCGAGGCTTGGCCCCGTCCTAAATCTTCTGGGGCCGGTTTCGGCGGGGTGAAGACGCGAACCAAGCCGCCGCGGGGGAGGTTCGTTCGCGGGTCGAGTTCCGTCGCGACGCCGAGGCGGCCTTCGCGGTTGCAGCGGCCCGCCGCTTGAGCGATCGAGTCCAAACCGGCCAGCGCGCGGAAAACGACCGGGAAGTCGACGTCGACGCCCGCTTCGATCACTTGCGTCGAGATTACCCGCAACGGTCGGCGACGCTCCGGAGGAAGAGCGCGGTTCCTTGCGAGAATTTCGCGGATTTGCTCGACGACCTCCGCTCGGTGCGCGCCGCACATTAACGCCGAAAGCGCGATCGTAATCGGCGCCGTCGATTCGTCGAACGTTCCGGCCTCTCGAGCGCGGGCCTCCGCCTCCGCGTCGCGGCGTTTCAGCTCTTCGTAAAGGTCGTAACAGTCGCGGCGCGTGTTGACGACGCAAAGAACGTCCGCGACGTCGCCGTTTGCGAGGCCGAGCCGCTTCTTGACGTCGGCGATTTGGGCGGCGGTTGCGTCGGTTGGAGCGGTCGCGTCGATTGGATTGATTGGGACGGTCGCGTCGGGCGAGACGATTTGACCGCAAGCCTCCAACTCGGTCGCGATTTGCGCCCAACGAACGCTCGGGTTTTCCGCCCAACTCGGGTCGGGGTTCAAATTCTCGTCGAAGACGTAACGAACGCGAGCCAACGTCGCGTAAAGTTCCGACGCGTTCTCAATTATTCGCGTCGGCGTCGGGAGTTCCGGCGTCTGTTTCGTCTTATCGTGGGGCGCCAATTTTTTGAGTTGGCTCAACGTCGGCTGGGTCGCGGTGCAGAGGACGAGCGTCGTTTCGAAAAGCTCCGGCAACGCTTTAAGCGCCGCGACGCAAGGGGATAACAGCCGCGGAGGGAGCGTTTGCGCCTCGTCCAAAACGACGACCGAACGCTCGAGTCGCCAAAGTTTCCGGCAACGCGAGCCCCGCGCCGAGTAAAGCGACTCGAAAAATTGAACGTTCGTCGTAACGATGATCGGAGCGTCCCAGTTTTCCGCCGCGAGCCGAGCTTTCAGCGCGTATTCGGAGACCGGCGTCGTTTCGACGTCGATTTCCGGCCCGTTTTTCGAAGCGTTTTGCGAAGCGCGCTTCGCCGCCGTTTCCTCCGCGTCGAAATTCGAATGGTGTTCGACGACGTTCGCGTCGCCGAAGATTTCGCGGAAAATCGCCGCCGTCTGCTCGATAATGCTCGTGTAAGGAACGACGTAAACGACGCGGTCGAGTCCCGCCGCTTGCGCCCGTTCGAGCGCGAACGCCAAACTCGACAGCGTTTTGCCGCCGCCGGTCGGAACGGTCAGCTCGTAAAGGCGGTTTCGCAGGTCGTTTCGGCCTTTTTCGCGGCAAGCGGTTAAAACGTCGGCGCGGAGGTTGCGCAACTTTTGGACGTTCGCGTCGTCGGTCGACGGGAGATTTTCCGGGGCGAAACGCTCCATGTAGGCGTTAAATTTTGCGTAAAGTTCCGGGATTGACGCGAATTTTCCCCGACTCGCCGCCGTCTCCGGGTCGGCGAACGCTTCCGAGTCGAGCCGGTCCGCGTCGACGAGGCGCGAAAAAAGGAAGCGAACGAAGAAGTGCAAATTGCTTTGCGTCAACCCGACGGGGCGCCCGAGTTCGTCGGAATCGTCGCCGGAGAGAAGGGGCGCGACCTTTTCGATCTCCGCGACGAACGGCGCGAGACGCTCGGTCGCGTTCCTTTGGAGTTGTTGGAGCGTCGTTTGACCGCCCTTTTGCAAACGGGCGCAAAGCGACGCGGCGCCGTCGGTTAAGTAGTCCGGAAGGCCCGCGTGGTGCCCGGCGACGACGTAAGCGAAGAGCGTTCCGAGGAACCGCCCGAACGTTTGAAGCGCCCAAGCGGCGCCCGCTTCCGAGTGCTTGATTTCGCAACGGATTTTGGGGTCGCGTCCGTCCGCTTCCGCTTGCGCCGACTCTTCGAGGTAACGTTGAAACGCCGGATGCGCTTTGCCTAAGTCGTGTAATAAGCCGAGGATAAACGGGTAAAGACGCGTCGCGTTTTCGGCGGCGTCCGGGGCGTCGAGCGGCGACGTTTCCGAGGCGGCGTCGAGTCCGGCGGCGAGATTGGCGACTTGGCGGAGGTGCGCGTCGAGCCGTTGCCAACGCGTTTTGTCCGTTCCGGCGTCCGGACGAGCGTATAAATCGAGCGGGTTGCGAGGATTTTTCATCGGTTTCGGAGTTCCAATAACGGGAAAGAAAACGAACGGAATGGCGCGCCCTAGATTGCGTCGCGCCGTCTTGGAACTTAAGGATAAACCGACTCGACCGCCTCGTCAAGCGAACGTAGGACGCCGGACGTCCAAGGTCGATAAAATTTTCGGCGATTTTTGACGCGATCGGCGCAATTGGGCGCGGAAAAAACGGAGCGAAACGCGTTTTGAAAAAAAGAGAAAAAGGAGAAAAAAGAGAAAAAATAAACGCCGAAAAAGACTCGGCGCGAAAAAGCGGCGGCGAAAATCGGCGAAAAACGTCAAAACGCCGTTTTGCGACGTCTTAATCCCCGACGAACGAGGAGAAAACGTCGCGAAACGAACGGCGCAAACCGGGAAGAATGGGAAAATTGGAGAAACTGAAAAAACTGGGAAAACCGGAAAACGCCTGGCGCAAACCGGCGGTCGAAGCGTTTCCGGTTAGTCGGCGTCGACCGGACGCGTCGCTTTTTCCAGGTCGGCGAAGAAGTTCGGGTAAGTTTTCGCGACGCAGCCCGGGTCTTCGATTTCGACGCCCCGAATGCGAAGGCCCGCGAGCGCGAAACTCATCGCCATTCGGTGATCGTCGTAAGTCGCGATTTTTGCGCCGGTTAACTCGACGTCCGCCCCGGCCCAAATTTGGAGGCCGTCTTCGAACTCGTCGACGCGGACGCCGAACTTGCGCAGCTCCGTCGCGACCGCCGACACCCGGTCGGTCTCCTTGCGCCGCATGTGCGCGACGTTGCGAATCCGCGTCGGCGAATCGGCGAAGAGCGCGACGACCGAAAGCGTTTGCGCGACGTCGCTGATTTCGTTCATATCGACGTCGATTCCGGTTAGCGGCGCTAAAGTCCCGTCGGAAAGCGTTTTGCGTTCGACCGTAATCGCGTCGTCGTCCCAACGAACGTCGCAACCCATTTGCGCCAAACAGTCGACGAAACCGACGTCGCCTTGGAGCGAACGCCGCGAAAGGCCGCGAATCGTTATTTCGCCGCCCAAAATCGCCGGGAGCGCGAAGAAGTAGCTCGCCGCCGACGCGTCCGGTTCGATCGCGTAAACGCGGCCGCGGTAAGCGCCGGAGTCGAAGCCGGAAAAACGCCGAAACGCCGCGTCGGACTCGACCGCGACGCCGAACGCCCGCATCGTTTCGAGCGTCATCGCGACGTAAGGCCGCGACGAGAGGTCGCCGTCGATATTGACGACGACGCCGCGTTTCGCAAGGGGCGCCGCCATCAGGAGACCGCTCAAAAATTGGCTCGAAACGTTCGCCGCGATTCCGATTTCTCCGCCGACGTCGTGTTTTCCCCGGATAATCAGCGGCGGGCAGTCGTTCCCGGCTTCCGCGACGACGTCGCAACCGAGCGCGCTAAGCGCCGTTAGGAGGTCGCCGATCGGACGTTCGCGCATTCGCGGTTTGCCGTCGATTCGGTACTCGCCGCCGTCGGCGAACGCGAGCGCCGCGGTCAGAAAGCGGGCGGTCGTTCCGCTGTTCCCGACGTAAAGTTCCGCCGATTTGACCGGGAAGTCGCCGCCTCGCCCCTTGACGACGGCGCGGCAAGCGTCGGGGTCGAAGTCGATTTCGATTCCGAGCGCTTGGAGGGATTCGAGCATCAGCCGGGCGTCCTCGGAGTCTAAAACGCCGGTCAGCTCGGACGTTCCGTCGGCCAACGCGGCGAGCAGAAGGGCGCGGTTCGTCAGCGACTTCGAGCCGGGAACGGTCGCTTCGGAGGCGGCGAGTCGGGAAACGGAAACGCGGTAGGGTGCGGACATCGGCGAAACCTTTCGGGAAAAAGGGCGAAAAACGACAAAAAACGGAGAAAACGCTCCATTATACCGCGTTCCGGCGCGTTGTTGAAGGGGCTTCGCGCGATTTTTCCGAAAGCGACGTTCGGGGAGCGGCGGCGTCCGGAAGGAGCGTTTAACCAAGAAGCGGTTGTTGCTGTTTTTGCAACAACCGCTCGACTCGGCGTCTTGCGTCGCGTTGAAGAATTGGGGGGCTTTTGAGACGCGAAATCGTCGCCGCGTTAAAGGCGGAAGCGGCGGTAAAACGCGCAAACTTTCTTTATTGACGCGCCTTGGTTCGAACGCCGCGTCAATCGGCGAAGCAACCGCGCTTGGGTTGCGTCTCGCCCGCCGACGAGCCGACAATTATAACTTTGCTCGATCGTTGACCAATCCGTCGCCGGGTTGAGCGCGGTTCCTTAAACGCTTCTTGCGTCGCCCGCGTCGGCGTTAAAAAACGCGTCGTCTCTTGGTCGGCGACGCGAAAATTGCGCTTGGGAGCATCCGGTTATTTTTTCCCCATTACAAAAAATACTTGACAAGCGTCGGCGTCGCGTATATAATATCGGACGAAACTAAAATCGGCGACCCCGATAATCTTTAAAAACGGAAAAACGGAAAAAACAAACGAAAAATGTTCGCTTTAAGAGAAATCGCGACCGTTCGCGCCGGGTTGCTTCTCGCTCGTAAAGAATCGGAAGACGGGCCGACGCCGTTTCGTTACGAGTCGCTTACTTTGCGAGCGATAAGATCGAACGGTCGTCTCGACCGAAGTCGGCTCGAACCGTTTTACGCTCGCGCTCGGCTCGCCGACGAGTATTTGACGCGGCGCGGCGACGTCGTCTTTCGGCTAAGCGCGCCTTATTCGGCGATTTCAATTGACTCCGAGGAAGACGAGGGCCTCGTCGTTTCGTCGAATTGCGCGATCGCTCGACCGGACGCGCGGCGGCTTTCGCCCCCTTATCTCGCTTGGTTCCTGAATTTGCCGGAGGTTCGCAGGCGTTGGACGCGTTATTCGGTTAGCGTCGCGTTGAGCGCGATCGCCGTCGAAGCGTTGCGGAACTTGAAAATTGACCCGCCGCCCCTCGAAACGCAGGCCGAAATCGTTCGTTTCGACGCGTTGGCCCGGCGCGAAATCGAGATTTTAAGGCGACTCGCGGACGAAAAAGAAAAATATTACGCCGAAGTAACGCGTCGAATGGCGGCGGCGCGATAAATCGAACTCAAAACGAAGAAAGCGACAAGAATAATGACGACGAAAGATCAAATCGAAAACGTTTTATGGCGAGCGTGCGACACTTTCCGCGGTAAAATCGACAGTTCGCGGTACAAGGATTACGTCCTGACGGCGCTCTTCGTGAAATATTTGAACGACGCTTGGCGGGAAAAACGCGCCGAATTGGAGGCGAAATACCCGGGGCGTCCCGAGCGCGTTGCCAAAGCCTTGAAGAACGAACCGTTCAAATTGGACGAGAAGTCGACGTTCGATTATCTTTACGCGAACCGAAACGACGCGGAAATCGGGGAAAAAATCAACGTCGCGTTGCAGCGTATCGAAGAGCAAAACAGCGCGAAGTTGCGCAACGTTTTCCGCGCCATCGACTTCAATTCGCAAATCGACTTCGGCGAACCTCGGGAAAAGCGCGCGACGCTTCGCAATCTTTTGGAAGATTTCAACGAGTTGGATCTCCGTCCGAGTCAACTCGACGCTCGCGACGTCATCGGCGACGCTTACGAGTATATGATTAAACAGTTTGCGTCGGACGCCGGAAAAAAAGGGGGCGAGTTCTTCACGCCGAGTCAAGTTTCGGCGCTCCTCGCGGAGTTGGTCGAGCCGCGGCCCAACGACCGCGTTTACGACCCGACGTGCGGGAGCGGCGGGCTCCTGTTGAAAGCGTTCGCCAAAGTTCCGCAAGAGTCGGACGGTTCGCGCAAGGTCTCGATTTACGGTCAAGAGCTGAACGCGCAAACGTGGGCGCTCTGCAAGATGAATATGTTCCTGCACGGCGTCGACGACGCGCAAATCGAGGCGGGCGACACGCTTTCGAATCCGCGATTTGTCGAAAACGACGCGTTGCTGCAAGTTCAGGTCGCGGTCGCGAACCCGCCGTTCAGCTTGGACAAGTGGGACGCGGGCTTTCTCGCCGACGCCGGGTTCGACGCGAAGGGGAAAAAGCGGGACAAAATGTCGGCGGAACTCGACGTTTACGGTCGTTTCGACTTGGGCGTTCCCCCGTCGAGCAAGGGCGACTACGCGTTCGTCCTGCATATGTTGAAAAGTTTGGACGCGCGGACAGGTCGCATGGCGATCGTGTTGCCTCACGGGGTTCTTTTCCGCGGCGCGAGCGAAGGTCGGATACGTCGTCAACTGGTGGAATTGAACGTGTTGGACGCGGTGATCGGTTTGCCCGCGAACCTCTTTTACGGCACGGGGATACCGGCGTGCGTCTTGGTGTTCAAGAAGAACCGGGAAACGAGGGACGTGGTTTTTATCGACGCGTCGGCGGACGGCAATTTTGAGAAGGGGAAAAATCAGAATTACCTCCGCGACGCCGACGTCGAGCGAATCGCGTCGACGTACCGAGCGCGAAAGAACGTCGCGAAATACTGTTACGTCGCGACGGAGGAGGAAATCCGCGAAAACGATTACAACTTGAACATCCCGCGTTACGTCGACACGTTCGAGGAGGAGGAAGCGGTCGACCTCGACGAAGTGAAGCGCAACCTAGCCGAAATCGACGCGGAACTGAAAGAAGCGCAAACGCAAATGGCGAAGTACTTGGAAGAACTTGGATTATAAGGAGGAACGGAACAATGCCGACGATGAGTTACGAAGATTTACGCGCTAAGCTTAATTGTCAACAGGAATTTACAATCAGGGAAGAAAAAGAAATTCAGAACGGAAAACAAATTCGTTTAGATAACGACTGCGTTGTCGATTGGTATACGTCAAGCAGAAAGTACGTGGTTAAAGGAGACAACAAAGCGTTCGTTGAAGGGATTTTGCAAAACGACACTGGCCCGAAGAATCGCAAAATTTTCGTGGTGTACGGGCACGACAAAGAGAATCTTGCTCTCCTTGAAAACGCCTTACAACGTTGGGGACTTACCCCTATTATTTTGGACCGGGCTCCTACGGAGGGAGAAACAATTATCGAAAAACTTGAGACTTACGCTAACGACGTGAAATACGCCGTTGTCTTAGCGACGCCGGACGACGAGGGGAAAGCAAGAAACGATTCGGAAATGCGACCGAGAGTTCGCCAAAATGTTGTTCTTGAACTAGGAATGTTTTTAACCAAGTTGGGACGCAAACGTGTCGCAATCTTGCTGAAAAACGAACCTAACTTTGAAAAACGTCTGATATTGACGGACTGATTTATATTCAGTTTGCCGAAAAAATCGATAAAAGCGCTGAGCTGGAATTAGCGAAGAGGATTGCCAAGGCTGGATACGACATTGATATTCAAAAAGTGTAAGACGATGAAGCCGGAAATCAAAGAAAGAATCGCGCAAATCCGTCGCGGCGCGGTTCCGTCGGGGTATCGGAAGGCGGCGGTTGGAATTATTCCGAGCGATTGGACGCAAGCGAGCGTCGGCGAGGTTTGCGAAATCAATCCTTCGCGCTCGAAAACGCCGGATTCGGTCGTAACTTTTTTGGGTATGGCCGACGTGTCGGAGGACGGACGGATTCTCAACGCGAAAACGACCGATTATGCGAAGGTTAGCAAAGGCTTTACGCCGTTCCTGCGCGGCGATATTTTAGTCGCGAAAATTACGCCTTGTTTTGAAAACGGCAAAGGCGCGGACACGTCGGAATTGCCGACGGCGCAAGGTTTTGGAAGCACGGAATTTCACGTCTTGCGGAGTAAAATCTGTTCGAAATTCGTGTTTTATCATACGTCGTCGTATGAGTTTCGAAAAAAACTTGAAACGGAAATGAGCGGTTCCGCCGGTCAAAAACGCGTGCAAACCGATTCGATCGCCAGTTATTTGCTCCCGCTTCCCCCGCTCGAGGAACAACGGCGCATTGCGGAGATTTTAACGACGCAGGACAAAATTATCGCGTTGAAAGAACGGCGGCTCGCGGAGAAGCGGCGGCAAAAGACGTTTTTAGCGCAACGCCTCCTAACCGGCAAAACGCGCCTCCCCGGTTTCGACGGCGAGTGGAAAACCGAACGTCTCGGCGCCTTGTTCGCCGAACGCGTCGAAACGAAACGCGAAGACTTGGAACTCTTGGCGATTACCGCAAGTCAAGGCGTTATTCCGCGTTCGCGATTGGATTTGAAAGACAATTCCAGCGAAGATAAGTCGAAATATCTTCGCGTTTGCGTCGGCGATATCGGCTACAACACGATGAGAATGTGGCAAGGCGTGTCCGCGTATTCGAATTACGAAGGAATCGTCAGTCCGGCTTACACCGTGTTGAAACCAAGCGCCGACGTTTGCGCCAAATATTTCGCGTACCTGTTCAAAACGCCGAAGATTGTGTTCCTATTTTACCGGCATTCGCAGGGGCTCGTCGACGACACGCGCAATTTAAAATACGCGAATTTCAAAAAAATTAGCGTCGTTTATCCTCCTCATCTCGAAGAACAACAAGCGATCGCGGAGGTTTTGACCTGCGCCGACCGCGAAATCGAGGCGCTTCAACGCGATTTGGAACTCGAAAAGCGCAAGAAAAAAGCGTTGATGCAACTGCTGTTGACCGGCGTCGTTCGGGTAAACTCGCGACGACGCTCGGCGTAACGGGCGTTCGACTCGCGTCGCTTCGGCGGCGCCGTTCGAGCGCGTTTTAAACTTGTTAACCTTTAAGACAGAAAGGATTAAGTCTTATGGCTACCAATTCCCCTTATGGCGACGGCTCTCGAAACGGGGCGGTCAAAAAACGTTCGCAAACCTACAATCCGGTTACGGAACAATGGGTGAAACGTAATACCGATACCGGACGATTTATGGACGTCAAAAAAGACGGCAAACCCCATAAAGGCGTTCGGAAGGAAAAATAACGCCTAACTCCGACGTCGAGCGCGACGCGGCGCAAGTCGGGTCGCGCTCGACGTTTCCTTTTTCTTTCTTCCCATTTGACAACGGTTTAACGCGACGAAAGCGACAACGATGAGCGACTTTTCTTACGACGCCGACCTCTGCTCCGAAACGAACGCAAGCCGACGACCGGCCCTCGAACTCTTGCAAAAACTCGGGTTCCAGTATCTGTCGGCGCAAGAATGCACGAAACGACGCGGCGGAACTTACCGCGTCCTGCTCGGCGACGTCTTGCGCGACCAACTGCGGCGACTCAACGTCGACGAAAACGACCGCCCGCGCTTCTCCGACGCCAATATCGAAAGCGCCGTCGGCGACCTCGACGTCCCGTTGTCCAAAGGCGCGCGCCTCGCCGGAAAAGAAATCTACGAAACGCTCCTCCTCGGGAAAACTTACGCCGAAATCGTCGAAGGTCGCTCGCAAAGTTACGATATGAAATACGTCGATTGGGAGCGGCCCGAACGAAACGCGCTTCACGTAACCGAAGAATTTACCGTCGCTAACGAATCTAAGAAAAACGTCGCGCGCCCCGATCTCGTCCTTTTCGTCAACGGGATTCCGCTCGCCGTCGTCGAGTGCAAAGCGGCGGACAAACGCGTCGAAGACGGCGTCGCGCAGATTTTACGCGACCAAAGCGACGACTACGTTCCGCAACTTTACAAGTTCGCGCAAATCGTCGTCGCGACGAACAGAAACGCCGTCAAATACGCGACGCCCGGAACGCCCGCGAAATATTGGAGCGTTTGGAAAGAGGAAGACCAAACGTTTCTAAACGACCGCTTGGCAAGGTTTGTCGAAGGAAGAACGCCGACCGAGCAAGATCGCGCGCTCGTTTCGCTTTTTAGTCCGGAACGCTTTTTCGAACTCGTGCGCTTCTTCGTGTTGTTCGACGGCAACGTCAAGAAAATCGCGCGTTACCAACAGTTTTTCGCCGTGCAAGCCGCGTTAAAACGAATCGAACGACGCGACGAAAAAGAACGGCGCCAAGGCGGCGTCGTGTGGCACACGCAGGGGAGCGGGAAAAGTCTCACGATGGTTATGTTGGCGCGGCGGCTCCAAGCGAAGTTGGCGAAACGCGCTCCGCGCATCGTCGTCGTTACCGACCGCAAGGAACTCGACGCGCAGATTACAGAAACGTTTGCCAAAACGCGCTTGACTCCGGCTCGAGCGACGAGCGGCGCCAACCTCAAAGAGTTGGTAAACAACCCGAAATATCACGTCGTAACGTGCCTCATCAATAAATTTGCCGCCGCGGAGAAGCAAGGGGCGCGCTGCGAGTCGAGCGACGTTTTCGTTCTCGTCGACGAGAGCCATCGCACTAATTACGGCGACTTCGCGACCAAAATGCGCCGCGTTTTTCCCAACGGGTGTTATATCGGTTTCACCGGCACGCCGCTAATGAAAAAGGACAAAAACACCGCGAAAGCGTTCGGCGGCGAGATTCATCGCTACACGATTCAAGACGGCGTCGACGACAAAGCGATCGTTCCGCTGCTCTACGAAGGCCGCTTTGTCGAGCAGGAAGTCGACGAAAAGAATATCGACCTTTGGTTCGACGAAATCACGAAGCGACTCAACGACGCGCAAAAAGAAGACTTAAAGCGCAAATGGAGTTCGATTAAGCGGCTAACGTCGACCGAAGCGCGCGTTAAGCGAATCGCGTTGGACGTCGCTCGGCATTTTACGCAAAACGTTCGTCCGCTCGGCAGTAAAGCGATGTTGGCCGTCAATTACAAACGCGACGCGGTTCGGTACCTGCGCTGTTTCGAGACGTTCGGCGACGTCAAAGCGGCGGTCGTTATCTCCGCGCCCGACCTTCGCGAAGACGCGACCGACGACGTCGACTCGAGCGCCGACCAAGAAGTCCTTCGCTTTTGGCGCGAAACGCTCGCAAACTACGGCGACGCCGACGCTTACGAAAACGCCGTCAAACGCAAGTTTTGCGATAACGCCGACGACGGCGTCGATCTGTTGATCGTTTGCGGAAAGTTGCTCACCGGTTTCGACGCGCCGATTTGCCAAACGATTTACCTCGACAAACAGCTGAAGGAACACGGCCTTTTGCAAGCGATCGCCCGCGCTAACCGTCTCCGCGACGGCAAGGATTACGGGTTAATCGTCGACTATCGCGGCTTGCTCTTGGACTTGAATAAAGCGATGGATATGTACGCCGACGGCGGAGGTTTGAACGCGTTCGACGAGGCGGACTTGCGCGGCTCCGTCGTCGACGTGTTGAGCGTCGTCGGCGAATTGCGCGGCGCGTTTTCGATTTTAGAGACGCTTTTCGAATCGATTAAGAACAAGAGAGACGTCGAGGAAATCGAAGTTTTCTTAGCGGACGCCGAAACCCGCGAACGGTTTTACTCGGCGCTGCGCAATTTCGGGCGCGCGCTCCACAAGGCGTTAAGTTCCGACGCGGTTTGGAACGAAATCGGCGACGAACTCGAACGTTGCAAGACGGCGTTCGCGTTCTTTTCGAAAATCCGTCGCGATGTGAAAATCCGTTACGCCGACGCGCTCGACGGTAAGGAATACGAACCGATGATGCAGAATCTGCTGGACAACCACTTGCGAGTCAAGGACTTAAAGCGGATTACGGAGCCGGTCGACGTTTTGAATCGCGAAGACTTTGAACGCGAGTTAGGCGACCTCGCGTCGCCGCGCGCCAAAGCGGAAGCGATCGCAAACCGTTTGACGAAAAGTATTAAAACGCAACGCGAAAAAAATCCGGCGTACTACGACGCTTTTTCGAAGCGGATCGCCGACGCGCTCGCCGCATACCAAAACAAGACGATCGCCGACGCTCAATTCCTCGAAACAATGAACGCGATTTTGAAGGATTACCGCGACGAACGGCCGCAAGTCGAGTTTCCGCCGACGCTTAACGACTCG
>JAFTUJ010000119.1 GCA_017466305.1 Thermoguttaceae bacterium | reverse complement strand
GGGAAAGTCCAAATCGAAGAAGACGTCAAACGCCGTCAAGTCGTGCGAACGCTCGACGACGCGACGGCGGATTCCGAAATCGTTAAGGCGCGGTTCGCCGTCCTGCAAGCGATGAACGGCGGCGGGAACGTATCCGCTGCGACGGAAGCGCTTAGGGCGGCGGAAGCGGAGCGGGAAAAGTCGCGTCTAGAAGACGCGCAATTCGACGCGCAGGACGCGATGACGCGTTTTGCGAACGCGCAAATTAGGCTTAACGAGGCGCAAAAATCGGGCGACAAAAGTCGTATCGAAGCGGCGGAAGAGGAAAGCGTAAACGCCGCGCAGGAACTCGCTTCGGCGAACTCGACGCTCGACGAAATTATTCGCGGGTCGTATGAAACGGCGCAAAAAATGCAACCGCAACTCTCGTCGCAAGGCACGTTTAACGCTTGGGAGGCGGGGAACTTTGCGCAAGCGTCGCCGGAACTTGAAGAGATGAAAAGGCAAACGGATATTCTCGACCGAATCGAACGCAAGTTTGTTTTCACCGGCGACGACACGCGTCTTTAATCGTTCGACGTCAACGTTTAGGGGAAAAGCGTATAGGATATTAGCGATGGATAATTTTGATGGAATTAATATTGAAGCATCGAGAACTGGGACGTACTACAACTTGTCCGGGGAGGACGGATCGCTACTAGAAGTTGCTCGGTGTTATTTGATAGTGGGAACAGATTCAAAGGAAATCGCGGAATTGGCTGGAAACGATTTTCTTGTGCGAATGTTCGGATCGCCGCCTACGTACGAAGGGCTGGTTTTGGCAAATGCGTCTCTCTTCCCACTTAAAGGCGTTTCGGCGTGGATACTCGACGTTGTTTTTGAGGGTAAAAAGTGAAGGCGTTGTTCCCCTTGGTATTGCAAAACTTGTGAGAATTACATAATGGCTTCGTGCATCCAAAAAATCTTCGACGGAATCGAAATCGGCGAGAAACGGGAGTCGCTCAAAATCGAGACCGGCGAAAACCCGTCTATCGTCCGAAGTTACGTTATCGCCGGGACTTACTCGGTCGCGGCGGCGACTGCGGCGGGGCGCGACTTCCTCGTTCACGAATTCGGTTCGCCGCCGGTTTGCGACGGCTTGCCGATTACGGGAACGCGGCTCCAACCCTACGCGGGCGTCCCGGCGTGGAACTTCGAAGCGACGTTCGCGCCGCGCAAAATCGACGACAAAGATAAAGTCGAGGAATCTAACTATTCGTTTAACGCGACTTCCGGTACGGCGAAAATCCTTTATTCGCTTGAAACGGTCGCGGCGGTTACGGTCGACGGGCGCGACGTAATCGACTACTACGGCGGGATTAACGCGAACGAAAGCGGCGGTTTCGACGGCGTCGAGCGCACCGTTCCGAACCCCGGTTTCTCGATTTCGCAATCGCACCCGATGGGTTGGTTCACGCGCTCGACCCGGATTTTGGCGATGTCGATGGTCGGGTGCATAAACGCCGACTATTTCGACGGTTATGCGCCGGGCGAAGTGATGTTTAAAGGAATCGAAGCGAAAACGGCCCGTTATCTCGACGCCTTCGGGATTCAGCAGACCTATTGGCAGGCGACGTACAGCTTCGGCGTAATGCCGAACCGGATTATTAAATTTGGCGACGCCGACGTGCTAAAGTGCGGCTGGGACTACGCTTGGCGCACGGTCGAAACGCGCGAAAATCCCGTTACCGGCAAGAAGGAGTCGTACCCGATTCAGCTGAATATCGAGCGCGTCCATTATCCGATCACGTTTTCCTCTCTTTGCCTCGACCTTCCGGAATGAGTTGCAACGTTAAGAAAACAACGGCTTAGGAGAAATGAAAAATGGCGAAAGATATTTTGCGGCAAGACGTCAAAGACGTAATCGCGGCGTACAAGGGCGGGGAACTCGGCGCTCGAAGCGTTGCGAAACAACGAGTTCCGGCGGTCGGAATCGGCGTAAAGAACGCGACGTCCTCGAACGTCGCGACCGGAACGCCGCTGAAAATCGACGGCTTTTCGCAAGAACTCGAATACGACGCGGCGCTTTCTAAGCTATTGAACGACGCGCTTTACCTTGCCGCGACGGCTCCGGACGAAACGACGCCGGTCGAACAAATCGCGACGACGCTCGAACCGATTCCCGTCGGAAAGCTCGGTCGCGCGGAAGCGGCGATTTTCCCGGCGCGAGTAACGTTTCCGGACGGCGGCGACGATTACGCGTTCGCGTCGGCGACGTTCGTCGCGTCGTCGAGCGGCCCGTTTCGGATTGTCGCCAAGTCGACGCTAAGCGCCGAGCGCGTCGCCGTTTGCGCGTTGGCGAAGGTCGCGGCGACGGCGCCCGATCCGTTCGTTTTCGATTACGTCGAGCGACAGCCGTCGTATCCGACCGGCTCGTATATCTCGAACCGAACTTGGCGCGACGAATACACGCCGAACGGTTTGAAGTGTTACCTTTGTTATTGCGACCTTTACGACGACCGAGAAGCGACGCTCGACGCTCTTTTCGCGAAAAAACTTCGTTGGGACGTAACGTCGCTCGACTGGACGGGAATCCACAAAAACGGGATTCCTTACGAGTTCTACCAAGAAGGCTCGTCGACCGTCTTAACGCCCGTTTGTTGCGGGATTCAAGCGACGGTTTTGAGCGGTTCCGTTTACGAAACCGAGGACGTCCGGACTTGGTCGCACCGCAACGGCTTTACCTCCAAGCCGCCGCTGACCGGTCGGGCGTTTTTCCCGTTTCCAATAACGTTGGAGTTCGCGCTTTCTTGGAACGGCGCCGAGGACGAACGCGCGTTTTTCGACCCGTATCAAGGCGATTTTTCCGAGAACGACCCGCCGTTTTTGCGTTGCGTTCTCGATCACCCGCGTCGACATTTTGAAGCGCTCGACGACGTCCCGGACGTTTTTTTCCTGCCGGGACTGCGCGGCGCGACGATTCAGCTCCTTTGCCCGGTCTGCTACGTTCCGAGACAAGCAGAGTATATCTTCGATTTTGAAACGGTTTACGAAACGGACGACGCGTTCCGGTTCGCCTTGGAGACGCGCCCGTTCAAAAATGCGAAAGGCGACCGCTACGCGAAGAAGTATTGGGAAGCCGACGGGACGCCGCCGAGCGCTTCGTCCTCGGCGGTCGCGTTCGGTTACAAGTCGGCGCGGTTTACGACGAAATTTTCGACCGCGAAAGGGACGCCGGAAACGCCGAGCGGTTTTGCGGCGACCGTCGACGGCGCGACGGCGACGTTTACGTGGGGAACGCGACAATACGCGACGAATTATCCGTTGCGAATTGAGAACTTAGCGGGCAAAATCGTCGCGTATTGGGCGCCGGTCGCGTCGCCCGCGACTTGGACGGCGAAAGAGAGCGGCGAT
>JAFTUJ010000118.1 GCA_017466305.1 Thermoguttaceae bacterium | reverse complement strand
TGCCTCGTCGTCGCCCGACGAAGCCAACTTCGGGAACACCTTCCCGCGGCGTTCCCGGAGATCGAAGCGAAGATGCGCAATCCGGAACAGCGCGGCGAAATCGCGTTGATCACCGGCCCGAGCCGCACCGCCGACATTGAAAAAATTCTCGTCCTCGGCGTTCACGGCCCGCGTCGGCTTATCGTTTTCATTATCGAAGACTAAGCCGCCTCCGCCGACGAAAACGCTGAAAGATTCTCGTCCTCGGCGTCTGCGGCCCGCGTCGGCTTATCGTTTTTATTATCGAAGACTAAGCCGCCGTCCAACGACGCCGAAAAACCGACGGGCGACGTTCCCGCGTCGCCGTCCGTTCCGCTTCCCCGTTTTCCCCCTTTTTTATTAATAACGCCGCGCCCCGATGAAATTCGCCGATCTTGAATTCCGCAAAGCCGTTTTGTCCGATTTCCAAGAAAACGCTTACGTCGTTTCGCTCGCCGGGCGGAGCGATTGCGTCGTCGTCGACCCCGGCGCGGAACCGGCGTCGTTGATCGAAAAGTTGCGCAAAAACAACTTAAACCCGGTCGCGCTCCTAATCACGCACGGGCACTGGGATCATATCGGCGGGATTTCCGAACTCCGCGCGATTTGGCCGGACGCGAAAATTTACGTCGGCGCGGGCGAGCGTTACAAACTGACCGACCCGCGCGGCAACCTCTCGGCGCATTTCGGTTTGCCGCTGACGACTTGCGACGCCGACGTTTCCCTTGCCGACGGCGAAACGTTCGAAGCGGCGGGAATTGCGTTTAAAACGGTCGAGATTCCCGGCCACGCGCGCGGACACGTCGTTTACGTTCTCGAAACGGACGAAATTCCGGTCGTTTTCTGCGGCGACGTTATTTTCAACGGCAGCATCGGACGCAGCGACTTCCCGGACGGCGATTACGACGCGTTGATCGCCGGAATCCGCGACAAAATTTTGACTCTTCCGAGCGACGCGGTTCTTTGCCCCGGACACGGCCCCGAAACCTCGGTCGGCGCCGAACGAGCGTACAATCCCTTCTTGGAAGGTTGCGTTTGATCCGTTAGTCCTCCGTTTTTCCGGAAGCCGTTTTCCGCGCTCTAACCGCCGTTCGCGACGCGCCGTCGAACGTTCGCCGAGCGTTTTATGTCGACGTCGTTCGTTCGCGCCCTTTTGCCCCGCCTCCTTCCCGACGCTCGTTTCGAAACGACGCGCCCTTTGCGCAAAACGCTCTTCCTTTGGACGGCGGCGGCGACGGCGGCGGCGATTTTCGCGTCGACGGTCGTTTCTTTCTTCTTCGAAACCCGTTCGGCCAAGCGCGAGGCGGCGCAAACGATTCGCGCCAAGTTGCTCGAAGCGGAGACGCAAGCGGAGCGAGCGCGCGAAAACCTCGCGACGATCGAACTTTACGAACGCCGCGCTTCCGTCTGTCGCGCCCGTTCCGCCGCCGAGATTTTGCGTCTCGACGCGACGCCCCCCGACGCCGAACGCCTCGAAGAGCTCGCGCGTTTCTTAAATCTCGACGAAATCGACGTCGTCGACGAGAACGGAATTTGCGTCGCGTCTTGGCCGCCGGAAACGCGCGGATTCGACTATTCGCAAAAACCGGAAACCGCCGACTTCCTCCGCGTTCTCGACGATCCGACGCTTGAAATATCGCAACCGCTCCGCCCGAACGCCAACGATTCTCGCGCGCTTTTCCAATATTCCGCCGTCGCCCGCCGCGACGCGCCCGGTTTCGTCGAAGTCGGGCTCCGTTCCGACCGAACGGCGACGGTTCGCGCCCTCGCCAACTTAGCGCGGTTCATCGGCTCCTTCCGACTCGGCAAAAACGGTCGTCTCTTCGTCTTCCAAAACGGCGTCCTCCTCCGCGACGAAACGTCGACCGCCGCCGACAACCTCGACGCCCAAACGCCCGACGCCGACTTTCTCGACGCCCAAGTCGACCGATTCCCGACCGACGTCGTTTTCGACGCGCATGTCGACGGCGCAAGTTGCTTCGCGTTGGCCCGAAAAAGCGGCGACTGCGTTTTCGTCGGCGCGCTCCCGAAAAGCGAAATTTTCGCCCAACGACGCTCGACGCTCGTTTTGATTTTTGTCGCGAACTCCCTCCTCTTTTTCGGCCTTTTTTCGGTCGTTTCCCTCCTCGCGCGCCGCTTGGTCGTCGACGGAGTCCTCGCGGTCAATCGTTCCTTAGCGAAGATCGTCGACGGCGACCTCGCCGCCCGAGTCGACGTCGCGACGTCCCGCGAATTTCTCGAACTCTCGAACGGCGTCAACGCGACGGTCGACGCCCTCCAAGGCGCGATCGACGAAGTGAAACGCCGCGTCGAAAAAGAACTCGAACTCGCCCGACGCATCCAAACGGCGGCGCTCCCGTCCGTTTTTCCCCCCTTCCCGGAGCGGCGCGAGTTCGACATTTACGCCGAAAACCGCCCGATGACGAGCGTCGGCGGCGACATGTTCGACTATTTCTTCGTCGACGAAAACCGCCTCTTCTTTTACGTCGCCGACGTTTCCGGACACGGCGTCCCGGCCGCGCTCTTTATGATGAAGACTACCGCGTTAGTCAAGAATCTCGCGCTCTCCGGGCTCCCGCTCCCGCAAGTCGTCGCGCAAACGAACCGCTACCTCGCCGAAAACAACGACGCGACGTTCGTCACCGCCTTCTTTTGCCTCGTCGACGTCGCGACCGGGCGGCTCGAATACGTCGACGCCGGACACAACCCGCCGTTCCTCCGCGAACCGAACGGACGCTTCCGCGAAATCGCGCCGCAAATTTGCCTCCTCCTCGGAGTCGTCGACGACGCCGAGTTCGAAAGCGCGACGCTCGACCTCGCCCCCGGCGCCGCCCTCGTCCTCTTCACCGACGGCGTTACCGAAGCGGCGTCCGCGACGTCGTCCGAACAATTCGGCGTCGAACGCGCCCTCGCCGCCGCCGAAAAATCCGCCGCGACGCCCGACGCCTCCGCCGCGAAAATCGTCGACGCCCTCTTCGCCGCCGTCGAAAACTTCGCCGACGGCGCCGAACGCTCCGACGACGTTACCGCCCTCGCCTTCCGTTACGACGGGCCCAAAAGTTAAACAAGGCTAACGCTTAAACCGCGCCTTTTCCGGGAGAAGTCGGCGAAAAGAACGCGCCGCCCCCTTCCCAACGCGCTCGAATCTGTTAAAATATACGACAATAGAGAGAGTCGGAGCAAGCCGATTTTTCCGTTCGAACCGACCGACGCGTCGCCGCGTCCCGTTTCCGTTCGAACCGATC
>JAFTUJ010000117.1 GCA_017466305.1 Thermoguttaceae bacterium | reverse complement strand
TGATTCTTAATTCGTTCTGCAAGAATTGGTCTTAAAGAATCGACTTTATCTGCAACCTTATTAATTGGTGTACCACAAATTCTATCATTTATGATATTTACACAACTTTCAAGTGTAGTTTAGGTAATGTTCGCCCGCGTCGATAAATGCGTTGAGAACGTCGGCGTCGTTCGGAACCCAACCGCGTCGAAGCGGTTCGCCGCGCCCGTTCGTTCGGATTTTCCGCGCGACTTCGACCGCCGTCAAGCCGCCGCCGGTCTCTTGCGCCGCCCGACGAGCGTCGTTTTGAAACTCGCACCAGAAAGACGCTTCCGACGCCGACCAAGCCTCGACCGCGTAATGTTGCGCGTCGACCTGCCAATTTTCGCGGAGCCGTTCGTCGTCGACTTCGACGCCCCGCGCCAATGCGTCGCGGTTTCGCCGGTAATAGTCGGCCAACTCGACGCGGGCCGCGCCGACGTCCGGCGACTTGCGAAGCGTCGCGTCGCGGAAGTCGCGATACCGGCGCCATTCGTCGAGCGAGTCCGGAAGGCGGCGAACAAACGGAACGACGAGCGTCCCGAACTCCGGCAAGTCGGTAATCATTCGTTCGGCGACGTCGGCGGGCGCGAACTGCGTGATCGCGGAGACGACGGCCAGCGACTCCCGCGTTCCGTCGGCGCGGCGACCGGCCAGCCCGCGAATCGTCTTTTGAATCGTCGAGATAATCGACTCGACTTCGACGGCGCTCTTGGCGGTCGCGTCGTTTTGAATATCGTCGAGCATCACCGCCCCGACGCGGAACGAGCCGACGCGCGGGATCGTGTGGTTCGAGCCGCGCAAGCCGCCGCCTCCGATCGACGTGAAGCGAAGAAGGGAACCGGCGCAACGGGAACCGGCGATATTCGGAAAGACGATTCGGTCGGCTTTCAACTCGGCGCCGACCGGTTCGCCGTTGAAAGTGAGCGGGCGTTGCGCTTTTCCTTCGCGGCGTTGGAGCGGGTAGGAGATTTCCGGATAGAGCCGGGTGAAGAGTCGAGCGTCGTCGCCGCGCGCTTCGTAATTGTCGTAAAGCGCGGCGTAAAACCATTCGGCGGCTTGGGCAACCGACGCGCCCCCTTCGGCGGTAACGTAGATCGCGTGGCGGATGACGCCCTGACAAAGCGCTTTGAAGAGAAGGCCGCTAAGGAGCGACGTTTTTCCGAACCCGCGATACGCTTCGACGTTCTTCCAAGCGCCGCTAACGAGCGCGTTCCAAACGACGTCGATAATTTCGAGTTGCTTGGCGGAGAACTCGGCGAAATAGACGTCCGGCAGGATTTCGCGAAGCCAGCGCGCCGGGTTCGCTTCGAGTTCGTTCCGGAGCGCAAGGTCGGCGCACTCCGGAATCGGGCCGATTTCGTTGACGTTTTTTCCTTTTTCGCGTCGGCGACGCGCTTCGTAATCGCGTTGATCGGAGCCGTAAAAAGCCATTTACTCGTCGGATTTAAGTATTGGTTCGGGCGTTATTTTTGCGGCGACCGCTCGAAACGCGACAAGCGCCGAAACAACGAGCGCGCCGCAGAAAACTTTCTCAAGGAGAAGCAACCGTTGAGCGGGTTCGTTGGAAAGCGCGCCCGCCGCCAACGCCGCTCCGGCGGAGAGAAAGAACGCCCAGTACGCGGACGCTCGCCAACTGAAGCGCGCCAAGTTGTAACGATTGGCGACGCGCGTATAAACGTTCGGCTTCAAAAGGTCGGGGTAAGCGGGCGAGTCGAGCGATTCGCGCAACGCGGCGACCGAAACGCTTTCGACGCTCCCGACCGAGCCGTCGGGATTGGGCGGAAGCGCGGCGTCGAACGGCTCGTCGAAAAACTCTCGACGGTCGCCGAATAACGATTTTGTTTCGCAGGCAAGTTTGAGTTCCGGCGCGTTCGCGCATCGTATCAAAGCGGTGGAAAGCCGGTTAAGAAAACGGTCGACGGCGTCCATTTGAAAACCTCGCTTGGTTCTTGCTCCGGTGTGTGTAGTTACCCCCCTCCCTCGAGGGGTTCGACGCCTCAAAGGTCCCGGGGAGCGGAGGGAAGTACCTTTGGGAGGCGCAAGCGATTATAGCGCCGAAAAGAGCGCGACGCAAGAGGCGCGACCGCCAAAACAGCGAAGGTTCGGCAAAATTTAGCGTTTTTCGACGTTTACGCGTCGACGCAAGAGTGTTACGGACGTCGTTCGTCGCGCCGTTTTTCGCTCGCTAACGCCCCCAAAACAAGCCGTCGCCGGAAGAACCAACTCCCAACGACGGCTCGCAACCAAATTGCAACCTCGCAAGCTTTTAACCTTATTTTTTCGGGACGAAACGCCGCCCCTAGGGGGTATTTTTAAGGGTTTTGACGGTTTTCGTCAAAGCCCTTTTTTTATCGGGTGAAACCGCTTTCGCCCCGTAAAAAACGGGGCTTGCAAGCAAGAAAGCGTTTCTAAATGTACCCTAGATGATTCTAAATGTTACAGCCGTTTTGACAGCCGTTTTTAAGGGCTGTTACAGCCGTCTTTTTTCGAATCGTTCGCGAGACGCTATATAGCGGTCGGTTCCGGTTTCGTTTCGTGCAATCGCGACGCGCCCGGCTCCAACGCTCGACGGTAATCGTCGTCGGTCGGGTGAAGGTAGTGCGCGTTCGCGACCTTTTCCGATTGCCCCATCCACGCCGAAGCGACGTGCGCCGGTTGCTCCGAAAACAATTCGCACGACCGACTGCCTCGCAGATTATGGAAAATCCGTTCCCATTGAGGCAAGCCCGCGTGAAAAATGATGCGTGAAAAACCCGTGCGGAGGTTATTCGAGTCGAAACGATGGTTTGCGATAACGTAAGGGCAATCGCTCCCTTGCGTCGCGAAAAACTGCTTGTCGAGTTCTTCGCGAAGTTCCGGGAAAAGCGGGATAACCCGCGTCGTTTTGCGCTTTCGGTCGCGCACGGCGAACCGCTCCGCGTCCCAATTAACGTCGTCCCAACGCGCTTCGAGGACTTCCGACGGGCACCGCAAACCGCCGATTCGGCACAGCGCGAGAATCGTTCGCCAATCCTGATCGGGACAGCTCTCGAGCAGTTTGGCGTACCAAGCTCGCGAAACAAAAAACTCGCGTTTTTTGTTCTCAAAGCTCCCGCGTTGAATCTAATTGAACGGATGTTCGCTAATCAAACGCGCGTCGACCGCCCAATTGTAAATTGAGCGAACGCACTTGATCGCGCCCGCGACCGTCGCTTCGGCGTAACGTTTATCGAGCAACGACAAACGCCATTCCTCCGCGTCGGCTTTGGTTGCGTGTTCAACCAGCTGATTCTCGTCAAAAAATTCGAAAAACCGAGTCGCGACGCCGCGATAGTTTCGCGTGGTATTCGGCGCCATCCGGACGAAACGAGGCGAAATGTAAAATCGCCGCCAAACGTCGCCGTGCGTCAAGCATTTCGACGTGGTCAACAAGTCGAGTTCCGCCAAGCGATTACGCAAGACGTCGTCGATTTCGCCGAGCCACGCGGCAAGCGTCGCGGACGGTCGAGCGCGCGTTTGAACGCACTCGAGCAACGCCTCGACGTTGATTTTCGCAAGTTCCGCGTTCCGTTCGTCGTATTTGGCGCCGAGCGTCAAAGTTCGGCGTTCGCCGTTTTGGCGAAATTGGATTTCGTATCGAATATTACCGTTTTTGTTCTTCTTTCTGTTAAGCGTTGCCATTTTGCTTTTCGTCCTTTCGTTTTTATGAAATACGACGGACTTGAAGCGTCTGAAAAAACGTTGCTGCAGTGTTAATTATGCATATTTTACCGGGATTTACAAGGGGGCGTCGTCGCGTATAATAAAGACGGAGGGCTAGGCAAGATGGTAAAGAAACCGACAAAATCGACGGCGAAACGAACGACGACGCTCGACGTCAACTCGCCGAAGTTGCGTAATTTCATTGTTTCGGCGTTGAAAGACGACGGCGAAACGGCGTTTGTCGCGGAGATTGCGAGCGGTCGCGCGACGCTTCGCGTCAACCCGGTTCTCGTCGCGAAATTTCTTGAAAAGACGAAAAAAAAGCCCGTTCGAGCGACGCCGGAAAACTCCGACGCTCCGCGAACGGGCGACGACTAGCGGTAAGGACGAAAAGCTGTCGTATTGTTATTGTACGCGCTTCCCCTTGCCGCGTCAACCCCTTAACTGCGCTTTTCACCGAATTTTAACGAATTTTGAGCTTGCCGGTAAATTCGAAGTCGAGTTCGGCGAGCGCTTCAAGATTCGGATCGCTCGGTTCGTCGCCGTCGAACACGACTTCAATTTTCGCCGAGTCCGCGACTTCCGGAATCGCTGCTTTAATCGCGGTTTTCAGCATTTCTTCCAAAGTTTCTTTCAAATTTGTCGTCATAATAATCTCTCCTTGTTTGAAAAAATTTGTCCCTAGGGGGATACTCGTTACATTGTCAAACAAGGATTTACGACGGAACGGCTGTGAAAACGCCTGCAACTTAAAAACGCCGCCCCAAAAGGCGGCGTTTTCTGTTTCTTGTACGCGGCGGTTTGATCATTATTTGTTAAGCGTAGCGCGAACCTCAGGCATAACTGTCTTTGTGAAGTCTGTTTCTTGACCGCGCGATTTCATATATTCAAAAGCGCACGTTTGCAAGTAGCCGACGGCAATCCCTAGGCTTGAAATTTCAGAACCAATAGGCGCTCCTTTGGGAATGCGCTTTGAAAGAGCTTGTTGGGATTCAAGCCATTGGCTATAAGGGCCGCCTGAACCGAAACCTAATTGATGGAACGCGGGCGCGCTTTTAAACTCTATTAACTCGTCGTAAAGCGCGGCGGCTTCTTCACGCGTCGTTTCAACGTCGAAGTCGGCAAAATGTTGGCGAGCTGAAGTTTGGGACGTGGAACTTTCTTCGACGGTTACGACGGCTTGCGCTTCTATCACTCTTGCGGGTGAGCCAAAGAAATCGATTTCGCTGACTAATGAGCCGCGATAATTTTCGCCGCGTTTCCCAACGATTGAGATGATTTTCGGCGATTGCACAACCGGCGTTGAGATTTCCAACTGGTATTCCCCTTGTGGTAGGTCGGCGCCCAAATTAGAAAATGTTGTTGTTTCGATAATACCATTGGAGACGACAGCCGAATCGCCGCGTCGATTCGAACCATCAACGAGCGCAATCATTACCTTCGTCCCGTCCGGAAGATTAGTTTTAAGCCGAAACGAAGGTTGGGCGTCGACGACTTTGGGTGGAGCCTCGATAAAAATTGGCGCAAGTTCCGACGTTACCTTGGGGGTCGGCGGCGAATAAGTTTGAGCCGACGCGGGGGCAGGTGGGAGGGAGTCTTGCTCTTGTTTGTTCAGTTCTTTGGCACGCCACGCGTAAAAATTACGCGCAACGTCCACAACAATTCCGCCGCCAGCGATTGCAAGCGAGTAGTAGAGTGTAACGATCAGAACCGTCGCCGTGTATCGGAACAAAGGTTGACGTTCGGCGGGATCTCGAATTAATCGGTTAAGTCGCGACATATGGTAGGCTTTTCGCCAGACAAACCAAGGCGCCAACCATATGCTTTCCGCGACCAAGGTTAAAGTGATAGCGGCGCGGGGCCAGAGGCGCCAAATGTTAAACGCAATTAACACGGCGACGATAACAACGACGCTCCAAATTGCCGTATTAACATTTTGATTGGTTGAAAATGTCTCTTGTGGGACGTCGGTCGCGTTTGATTCCGGCACGTTGGGCGTGAAATTATTCGTCGCAAGTGGTTCTGCCGTTGGAGGAGCGGCGCAGGGTGGTTCTGGGGCTCCTGGCACAATTTTTCGCGCCAGGTAGGCGCGACCGTTAACCTCGACAATGGTGTCGCCGGAGATTGAACCGTTTAGAACAAGACGTTTTAGGTCGATAGCGTTGATTGGAACGCGAGAGCCGCCATCGCCAAGAATATAACACTCGTATTTAGACATAAAACAGCCTCCGATATAATGTGAACTGAACGGTATTCATTATACCGAAGGCATAAGGGAAATACAAGAGGACGGAGCAATTAATTTATCGTCGCATTGTTGTTGTCGCCCGTGATGCTGTTGATCTTAATAGACGGCGTAATACCTAACGTGGCCATTTTAGCGGCAAACAGGTTGTTAACCAGAGCCTCGAAAGCAGCTTTTTGCTCTGGCGGCAACTCGCAGTATCGTGCAAATATCTGCGCAGCTCCATCGCCGCACCCTGCCTGACGCGCGTATTCGTAAGGCGGCAGGTTTGGGGATAAAGGTTCCGTCGCGAACATTTCTCCATCGCCAGTTCGGAGCCAGCGTTCGTTGGCTCCAAACAATTGAGCAATTGCAGCAAAAGTGAAATCGGGCGTTTTTCGTTCGCCGGATTCCCACATTGCCACTGTTTGCTGCCTTCGTCCGAGCTTGCTCGCAAATTCTGTTTGATTTAACCTTAATGCTTTTCTGAGTTTGCGCACTCGTTCGCCAGTCGTTTCCATCTGGTCGTCTCCTTTTCTTAATTTAATTATATCAAAGGCGTTAAATCGAAAAAGTGGTAAAGAAGTAAAATTTCTGAAATTTTTACAACTTTTGCAATTGACTAATATCGAAAAAGTTGTATAACTAAGCCATCAGGGCAAGGGGAAGCAAAATAAAAAAATGCTAACCTAAACACAGGAAACGGTTAAATGAAATGAAAAACTATGGACATTGAATTTATTAAAAAATTCATCGACCTCGTCCAGGATAAAACGACGGAGGCATATCTTCGCGGCGTCGTCGACGGAATGGCGATGAAAGTCGCCAACTGAAAGAGAGCGGCGAGCGGGGAACTGAACAGCCTCTAACGCTCGTCGCGGAAGCCGGAACGGTTGCGTCGCCCCCATCGACGCGGCGGGTTCGAGTCCCGCCCCGGT
>JAFTUJ010000116.1 GCA_017466305.1 Thermoguttaceae bacterium | reverse complement strand
GTCGTGTCGCTCCCGCCGCGTCCGAGCGTCGTGATGTTGAAATCGTCGTCGATCCCTTGGAAACCGGCGGCGATGACGATTTTCCCTTCGTCGAGCGCTTTCTTCATACGGTCGGTCGAGATCGAGCGAATGCGCGCCTTGCTGTACGTCGCGTCGGTGCGGATGCCGATTTGCGCCCCGGTGAAGCTGACCGCTTGGTGCCCGAGCGATTCGAGCGCGATCGCCATCAGCGCGATCGTTACTTGTTCGCCGGTCGAAAGGAGCATGTCCATTTCGCGGGTATTCGGGCGGTCGCTGAGTTCGTTCGCCAGCTCGATCAGGCGGTCGGTCTGTTTGCCCATCGCGCTAACGACCATCACCACTTGGTTTCCGGCGCGGGTTTCGCGAATTGCTTTGCGCGCGGCCGAGAGAATTTTCGTCGTGTCGGCGACGCTCGTTCCGCCGAACTTTTGCACGATCAACGCCATTTTATCTTGTTCCTTTCGCAAAGGAGAAACGGATTGCGTCGAGAAACGCCGCGAAAACCGGTCGCGTCGACCGCCTCGCGCTCTCGAACGTCGTTTGTCGCTCGACGCGCCCTTAATTAGACTATTTTAACTTTTTTCGATTTTTTCGTCGCGTCGAGTTCGCGAATCGCCGCTCCTCGAAAGCGTTTCGGCGTTCGCGAAATTGATTTAATTGTATCGAGCGCAACCGAATCGCCAAGGGGCGCCGCCGAGATTTTTCCGTTTTTTCTTAAAAAAACGCCGTTTTTGCCGATCGCGTCAAGAAAACCGCCCGACAAAAATTAGAAAAGGCTAACAAAATCGTCGCGACGCGTTGCGCCGCCGTCGCTCGTTCGGCTTTTCCTTTTTCGTCGACGCGAGAAAAGGACGGCCAAAACGGCGACAAAAAAGCAATATCAAAACAACGCCGTCAAAATCAAACGCGTCGAACGTCGTTCCGAAGACCGTCGTCGAAAAACTCGGGCGCTTGCGGCGGCGAAGCGTCCGGCGCGACGGTCGCGAACGTTTTCCCGGCGTTTTCGCGGCGCTCGGCCAACCGCGCGACGGCGGCGAGGTTCGCTCCGGTCGAAATTCCGGCGAAAATTCCCTCGACTCGCGCCAAACGACGCGTCCAGTCGGCGGCTTCCTCGGTCGAAACGGTTTCGACGGCGCTAACGACGCGGAAGTCGAAAATTTTCGGGACGAAACCGGCACCGATCCCGATAATCCCGTGCGGGCCGGGCCGCCCTCCGCTCAAAACCGGCGACTCGACCGGCTCGACCGCGACCGTTTGAATCGCCGGATTTTTGCGACGCAAATACCGCGAAACGCCGACGAACGTTCCGCCGGAACCGACGCCCGCGACGAAAAGGTCGAGCCGCCCGCCGGTCGAGCGCCAAAGTTCCGGGCCGGTCGTCGCCTCGTGAATCGCGACGTTCGCCGGATTCTCGAAGAGGTTCGGAACCCAAACGTTAGCGTCGGAGCGCGCCGCGTCGGCGACCGCCTTCAAGGCGCCGGTCATCCCGAGTTTTTTCGGCGTTAGAATCAGCTTCGCGCCGAGCGTCGTCAGCGTTCGGATTCGCTCTTCGCTCAAAACGTCCGGCGCGACGAGCGTTAAGTCGAGCCCGCGCGCCGCCGCGACGAACGCCAACGCGAGCCCTTCGCCGCCGCTCGTCGCTTCGAAAATTTTCGTCGACGGCGTTAAAAGCCCGACGTTTTCCGCCGCGTCGACCATCGCCCGCGCCGCTCGATCTTTGAGACCGCTCGGAAAGTTCGCCGACTCTAATTTCAGCAGAACGTCGACGCCGAAATCGGCGAAGAGGCGACGCAGGCGAACCGTCGGCGAGCCGAACGGCGTCCGCGACGCGTCGTCGGCAAGTCGCGCTCCCTCTTCCGCCTTCGCCGTCTTGCTTATCTCTCGCATTTTCCCGACTTCTCCCCTTTTCACCAACCGTCAAAAGCAAAACGAGTCGAACCGCGTTCCCCGACGTTTGCGCCGGAGAAGCGATTCGGCTCGCCTTCGATTCCTCGTTAAACTCGACTCAACTTCGCCGTTTTACCGCGTTTCGGTTTAGCGTCGGGTCGTCGCGTCCGTTTCGGACGGTTCGAGCGCGACCATCGACGGCGTTTTGTCCAGCTGTCGGCGGTTAGCCGGGCGTTCGTAACAGTACGTCATTTCTTCGCTCATCAAGCGCGCTTCTTCCGGAATCGATTGCAACATCGCTTGCACCTTGTGATTCCCGGCGTCGACCGCTTGCGCTCGGACGCGGAAGACGACGCGTTCGCCGGCCGGAAGCGTTTCGATTTTGCGGAAGATAACCTTCGACTCCGCTTCGCTTACCGTTCCGAGTCCGCCTTCGACCGCGATCGGTTTCAGCCCGACGCCGAGGAAGACGCCCGACTCGATTTCCGCCGCGTCTTTCGTTCCGTTGTTCTCGATAACGAGTTCGTAAACGCATTCCTTCCCGACGGCGACCGGGTCCTTCGGAGCGTTGACGCGCATCGCCAAGACGGCGATCGACTCGACTTGGACGGTCGTTTCGCTTTGCGCGGTCAAGCCGGTTTGGTCGGCGCCGACGACGGCGAAAGTCGCGTCGCCCGTTTCGGTCAAGCGGCAAAGGGTCTTGAAGACGATTTCCTCGTTCGGGCGAACCAGCGGAACCGTCCAGTAAACGCGTCCTTTTTCGGCGTTGCGTCGCGCCGAACCGTCGCAAGCGAGAATCTCGACCGACGCCGGAATTTGCGCCGCGACGTCGACGTTTTCCAGCGAAGCGTCGCCGACGTTCTTAACGCGAACGAGCGCTTCGAACTCGCCGTCGACGAATTGCAGCTCCGGCGCCTCGACCGCGACGTCGAGCTTGCCGCGCAAAACGGCGATCTTCTTCGTCGCCCGCGCTTCGACGCCGTACGCGCCGTTCGCTCGAACGTCGATCGAAATCGAGTCGTCCAAAACGGTCTTCACAGCCATTTCGATCGACTTTTCTTCCCCGGCTTTCAAGACGCCGATCCGTTGCGTCGCGTTCGTTTCGCCGGTCGAGACGAAGAGTTCGACGTCTTGCGCGTCGCCGTTCCCGACGTTGCGCAGGCGGAGGCGGTATTTGTCCTCGACGCCCCATTCGATCTCGTCGCGCCCTTCGACGCGCGCCTCCAAAATCGGCTCGACGACTTCGACGCCGGTTCGCGCCGACGCTCGTTCGCATTCGAAACGACTGACCAACTCGAACGCGCTCCGCTTTTGCGGCGTCATCGTCAATTCGAGTTCCGCCGAAGCGCCCGCGTCGAGCGTTCCGACTTCCCAAACGCAACGTCGCGATTCGCCGTCGAAACCGACGTCGCGCGTCTTGATTTGCGCGTCGCCGATTTTCGCTTCGACGGCGCCGACCGCGACCGTTTCCGGGAGCTCCGTCGTTACGACCAGCTTCCGCGCCGCGACGCTCCCGACGTTGCGAGCGCGCACTTTGAACGTCGACTCTTGCCCGACGACCAAATTTTTCGGCCCGATCGTTTCAATTTCGACGATCGGCGACCGCGACGAAACGATCGTTTCCTCTTCTTCTTTCGCTTCCGCGACGCGCCAAGCGCCGCCGTTCGCGTTCGTTCGACTCGCCGTCGATTCGCGTTCGGTCGACGTTTCGGCGTTCGTTTGAATTTCGACGCCGTCTTGGAAAAACGCGCCGAAACGGTCGTCGAGTTCGTCGAGCGCCGCCTCTTCGCCCAAACCGTCCGTTTCTTCCGCTTCTTCCGCTTCTTCCGTCTTTCTCGGCTTTTCCGCCCTTTTCGCAACGTTCGCCCGCCGCGAGGACGCGCCCTTGTCGGAACGTTCCGAAGAGTCCGACGCGACGAGCGACAAACGCGCGTCCTCGTCTTCCGTTTCTTCCTCGTTTTCCGCGCTTCCCAAAACTTCCGAATCGTTCAAGTCGCCGCCGTTTTCGCCGTTTTCGCCGTTCGCGTAATCGGCGTATTCTTCCGACGTTTCCGCGTCGGCCAAAAGCGCGTCGTCTTCCCAATCGCTCGACTCTTCCGCGACTTCCGGTTCGGTCGAGAAAACGGGAATCGCCGGGCCGACAAGTTCGTCGTCTTGCGCGACGCTCGCCCGCGCCGCCGGCTTTTTCGCGCTTCGGCTCGCCGTTTTGCGGCTCGCCTTGCGCGACGAAGTCTTTTCGCCTTCGCCTTCGTCGTCGACCGAAACGCGCGTCGCGCTCTCCGACCAATCTTCGGACGCGTCCGCCGCCTCTTCCACAAGAGACTCTTCAAGGAGTTCAAGGGAGCCGAGCCCCCCCTCGCCGCGCAAACTGCGCCGTTCGCCGTTCGCCGAAGCGCTTCGTCGAGCGGTCGAAACGCGCGCGTCGGCGCTCGAAGCGATCGGAGCGTCGCCGATTTCCTCTTCCAGCTCGTCGAGCAACAG
>JAFTUJ010000115.1 GCA_017466305.1 Thermoguttaceae bacterium | reverse complement strand
TCGACGCGCTTTCGTCCTCTTTCGTTATTTTCTTGTCGCTTTTTTTGCGCCCTCCGCCGATTCGCTAGCCGCGAACCGCCCGACGCTTCGTCGCGCCGACGTTCGACCGACGTTAAAACTTGCCGAACCAAGAGACGAGTTGCGCGAAGAATTTCGCGTACTCGGCGCCGATTTCGACGAAAAGACCGTCGCCGAGCGCCGCCGGAAGCTCTTGGAAAACGCGCTCTTGGCCCCAGTCGACCATTCCGCCGATCCAGTGCGGGGCGACGTCCGACGCGAACGCCGCGACGCGTCCGGCGCCCAAGTCGTCGACGACCAAGAACGGGTATTTTTCGACGAACTCGATTTGAATATCGCCGGCGTTCAAGTCGGCGGCGACCGTCTTTTTCCAAGTCGTTTTCGTTCGGATTCCTTCGAGAAGAACGGTCGCGCCCGCTTTCGCGTCGAAACGGTTGAAACCGCCGACGCCCGGCGCCGTTTCCCAAGGCAGATCGGCTAAAATCGGATGGTCGAGCGTCGTCGGACGGAGCAACACCGGCGACCAATAGTTGCGACGGTCGTCCGAATCGCTCATTTCGACCGGCAAAATTTCGGCCAGCGGCGAATTATGGTACTCGCCGAGCCGCCCGAAATAGCTCTCCCAACCGCCGAGCATCAGCAAACCGGCGCCGTCTTCGCGAACGCGCTCGACGATATGCTCCATGTCGCCCGCCCCGAAGCAGGAACGCGGGTAGTCGCTGACGACGTAAAGGGAATACGCCCGATTTTGGAAGTCGGCGCTCGGCGACGTTCCGGAGTCGACGCGGTCGAACGCGATTCCGCGATTCGTCAAGACGCCGCAAAGATACGCCGCCGCTCGCGTCGCGTCGTCGTCGCCCAAGTAACAAACGCGTTTTTCAAGTTGCATAATTTGCCCGTTTTCTCTGTTTTAACGTTTTCGTCGCCTTAAACGACCGTTTTCGAACGACCGCGACCGCTCGCCTCGCTCGCCGCGACGTCGTGTTAACGCCGATTCGACGGTCGAGACGCTTCGGACGGAGCGGACGGTTTCGCCGCGCTCCGTCGTTAAAGTCGCCGCGTTTTGACTATTTCGACAGTTTTTCCGCTTCCGCGAAGAGGTCTTTGCAGCGTTGCGGAACAAAAATGTCGAACTCGGCTTCGCGGATGAATTCGTCGCAGCCGTTTTCGCGTTGCATTTGAATCGTGATGTCGATTTGCTTTTGGCTGACGTAACTCAAAAGACCGTTGATCTTGCGTTCGAAGAGGTCTTCCGAGACGCGAATCCGGAGCGTCGGCGGCGTAATGAAGTTGCTGTACGTCGCGTATTCGTAAATCGCCGGGATTTGCGGAATCGGTTCGCCGAGTTCCGGCCAAATCGTCCCTTGCGCGTGGAAGATGCTAATCATCGCTTCCGAGTTGACGAACTTGTGGTCCGGGTGCAGGTCGGTGATCGTCGGGACGAAAAGACGCGTCGGACGGGTTTGGCGCATCAGCCAAACGAGCGAGTTTTGAACGCCCGCGCCCCCCGCGATTTCCGGACCTTCGCCCGGAGCGCCGGTCGCGAAACGGCGGCCCGCTTGACGGTTGAGCGAACCGTCGTCGTGTCCGAGGAAGTAAAGGTTTTCCGCCGGGAGACCGAGCGCGGCGAACGAATCGGCGCATTCCTTGCGGCGCACGTCGGCGATCGTGTCGCGTTCTTCCGGCGTGCAGTACCCCATTTTGCCGTTCGTAACGACGCCCGCGTACGTCTTAATTCCGCTAAAGAGCGACGCGATGAACGTCAAACCGCAACCGGCGATAATGTCGTCGTCGTGCGGCGCCAAGAAGAGCCAACGCTCTTCGTCGCCCTTCCAGTTCGGAAAAATATCGCCGGGATTCGCCGACGAAATAACGCCCGTTTCGGAACGCCGATCAAAGGAAACGAAAGAATCGCTCATGTTCAACCCTCAAAACCGTTCAAATAATTAAGGCTAACCCCGACGCCCGACGGCGCTTCGCTTAATAATAACGAACAACGCAAAAAACGCGCCGTCTTGACGTCAAAACTCGCCGACGCCCGTCTCCAAGCGCCGACAAGGCGACAAAACGCCGTCCTCCGCTCGACGCGACCGAACGAAACGCCCCTCAAAACGCGCTTCGTCGACCGTCGGGCGGCGACGTTTCGTCTTCAAAAATCGCTCGACCGCGCAAGGAACGCCGCGTCGCGACGCCCTCTCCAAGAGCGTCAAAACGGCGACTTTACGCGGCAAGCGTCGTCAAATTCGACTCAACCGACGAATTCGTTCCCGATTTTGCGGGCGCGTTCCGGTTTGTCGAGGTCGACGCCGAGCGCGACGCCCGTTTGAACGAGCAAATTCCAACCGGCGACGAGTTGAAGGAACGTGTCGAAACCGCAAATCGACGGGATTTTGATCGTCGGGAAGATCGTATCTTCGGACGAAATCGCGACGACGGTAACGCCCGCGCGACCTTCGATGAGTTCCTTAATCTTTTCGCATTCGGACGGGAACGGATCGACGAGAATGCAAGCTTCGCCGGCGCGCATGATTTCTTCGACGCCGTGAAGGAGGTAGGTGCCTTCGAGATAGTCGCTCTTCTTGCGGGTGATTTCGTTCGTTTTGAGCGTCAGTTCTTCGGCGACGCCGTTGTTGCGACCGGCGAAGTAGAGGACCGGCGCGTCGGCGAGCTTCTTGATAACGTCGGCGTCGATTTCCGCTTCCATAATTTCGGTCATCGCTTTGGCGACTTCCGCTTTCTTTTCGCAGCAGCAGCAACCGAGGAGGTTCGCGAGGACGGCGTGATAGACGAGGCCTTGTTCGACGACGCTCTTCGTCGCGGCGACGGCGTTTTCTTTACCGCAGGAGAGGAGAATCGTTTCGTTCGTCACGTCGAAAATTTTCGTTCCGGCGTTCGCGGTAACGCCGACGAGGCGTTGGTGCCCCTTGTCTTGGAGATTTTTCAGGAGACCGACGATTTCTTTCGTTTGACCGCTGTTCGACGCGCCGCAAACCGTCCAGTTCATGAGGTCGTATTCGGCGGCTTGGAAGGAGCCTTCGGTCGCGGCGGTGAGGGCCAAGCCGGCTTTCATCGCGTTGTAAATGAAGCTCTTGGCCGGGAAGATGCGGCTCGAGCCTTCGCCGGTGAGGAAAATGCGACCCGTGCCGCGAACCATGTCGGCGACCGGCTTCATTTGTTTGAAGTCGAAGTTGGCGACGACTTCCGCCGTTTCGAGCATTTCCTTAACCAACGCGAAATTCTTGTACTTGGCGTCGTTCAAATTCATCGTTTCTCTCTCCAATCGCGACGTTTTCTCAACGTCGCGTTCGTCTCGTTTTTGCTTCTTTTCCGAACGCGGTCGAACTCTCGACCGTTTCGGCTTAATAATCGAATCTTGTTTCGCGGCGGCGAAACGGGTCGGCGCGTTCGGCGATTTTCGCTTTCCGCTTTCCGCTCGCTTGCTCGTTTTTAACGAACGGCCTTTCTTTGTTCGTTTTTAACGAACGGCCTCTCGGCGAACGGCGGAAGCGCGACGGGCGTTTCGGCGCGATTCCCTTCATCATATCAAACTTTTCAAGGGTCGACAATAGCCGCGACGCGAAAATTCCGCATTTTTGCGCCTGCTTCGACCGCCTCGCGACTTCATTCGCCGTTTCATTTTGCCTATTTTAACGGTCGTCGCCTTAATCTTCGGCCGGCCCGGTCGCGCCGCGTCGGTTGCGTCGGCCTGCTTTCCCAACCTACCTATTTTCACTGTTTATCGCAACCTACTTATTTTCGCGTCAAAAACCGGAAGGGTCGACCTGAACCGCGCCTTTCTTGAGCGGAAATTCGAAAAATCGGCGAAAAAACGCAAAAATTTCGGCAAACGCGCCAAGTCGGTCTTTACGCAAGCGCGAAATATTGGAATAATACGTCGCTTCGACTTTTCCCGCCGAGAAGTCGAAGCGACGTTCGAAGCGACCGGCGACCGCTCCGAACGCGCCTTTTCCGCAAAAATCGCCCTATATATTAATAACGACAAAATCGCCGACGCGACCCGCTCCTTTCGCGCCCTCGAACGGATTCGACGGACGAAAACGACGCGACGCTCGGCGGCAAACGGCGCTTCAGAAGGAACGAACGAAGCGCAAGAGGCCCGGCGTTATGAAAAATCCCCGAAAACGAGCCGACCGTTCGCGTCGCGCTTCCCGACTCCTCGTTCTTGCGGCGGCGCTCGCTCTCGGAACGACGGCGACGCCCGCGAACGCGCAAACCGGAACGCAATTGACCGTCGACTCGAACAAAAGTCTCGCGCATATCGACGGCGGCGTCTCTTCGATCGTCTTCACCGGCGCTTACGCGCTGACGCTCTCCGACGGGCAAACGCTGACGCCGATTCTCCTCAACCAAGCGTCCGGCGCGATGTTGAACCTCGGAACCGGCTCGACGACCGGTCAAACTTGGCGCGCCGCCGGGAACAGTCCGCGTTGGACGGGAACGACCGTCCTCGGAAGCGGAAACGAACTCGTTCTCGGAACCGACGTCGCCAACCCGCTCGGCGCTTTCGCGACCGACGGTTCCTCCCCGTTCGGAACGCTCGAACTCCAAAACGGCGCGACGTTGAAAGTCGCCGCCGACCCGCAAACGCCCCAACCCCCGCAAACGAACCCAACCGGGCAAACGGAACAAACCGCCCAAACAGGTCAAACCGCCCAAACGGGCCAAACCGCTCAAACTCCGCCGAAACCGAACGTCGAAACGAAAATCGGCGCGCTCCGAACGGCCTCGAACGTCTCCGGAACGCAACTCGAAAACGCGACGGTCGACGTCGACGCCGGGCGAACGCTGACCGTCGAAAACGGTCTCTCCGTCGATTCGCAGGTCGGCTTGTCGAAAGTCGGCGACGGCGTTCTGCAGTTCCTCGCCAACGCGCCGCAAACGCCGGTCGGGCCCGGAACGTCCGGAAGCGGAACCGGTTCGACGGCGAAAGCGACGACCGCCTTCGCGCTCGGTCGCTTGAACGTCGGCGCCGGAACGTTCCGAATCGCCGACGGAACCGGAAAGGTCGACGACGCTCAAATTACCGCGACCGCGATCGCCGTCGGAAACGGCGCGACGCTCGACCTGCGCAAAGCCGGAACCGTTCAACTCGCCGGGAACGCGGGCGAAGTCGTCTTCTCCGCCGCCGACGGTTCGACGATCAACCTTTACGCGAACGCGAACGGTTCGACCGCCTTCCAAGCGACGACGTACAACACCTATATCAACCTCGGCGCCGCGACGCTCGACGTCGTTTCCGACCTCCAAGGGGACGCCGCTCTCAAATCGCTGACCGTCTTCTCGACCGAAGGCGTCGGGCAAACGACGTACTCCGCCGAAACGCTCGCCGTCGTCGACAACGTTCTCGGCAAGCGTTACGTCGTCGACTTGAACGCGTCGAACGCCGAAAAACTCGTCCTCGCGCTCGAAGACGCGCCGACGTTCGCAAGCGTCGCGAAAACGCCGAACGAACGCTCGCTCGGCGCCGCGCTCGACAAAAAAATCGCGTCCGGGAACTACTCGGCGTCCGAACGCGCTTTCCTCGACAAGCTCGAAAACAACCAAAGCGCCGTCCCCTATTCGCAACTGACCGGCGAACTGCACGCGTCGACGGTCGGCTTCGTCTACATGAACAACTTGACGACGACGCAAACGCTCTTCGACCGCCTCCGCGCGAATTCGTTGGTCGCTTACGGCGGCGGAGCGAGCTCGGTCGCGCCGATGAATTACGAAACGGGCGCGCCTTACCAAGGCGGAGCGGCGGGCGGCTACTTCGATACGAACGGCATGTACCAATACGAAACCGGAACCGATCCTTACGGCTCCGGCGTCGCGCCGATTTACGAAACCGGTTACGGAACGCAAATCGAAGGCGGTTACGAAAACGGCCTCGTTCCGAACGGAACCGTTCCCGGCGCGGTCGACGGCGGCTACCAAACCGCTCCGCTCGGGCGGCGCCAATATTCGACCCTCTCGACGCTTCGCGGGCAAGCGCAATACGGCGACCCCGGCACCCTCATTTACTCCGCTTGGTTCGCGGCGCTCGGCGGCGCCGTCGACGCGAAGGAACGCAAAGGCGCCAACCCTTACGACGGCGATCAAATCGGCTTCCTGACCGGGCTCGACCTGTTCGGCTCCTGCGACTGCCGTTTCGGCGCGTTTTACGGTTACCAAAACAACGAAATGAAGAACGACGCCGTCGCCGGATTCGGCAAGCTCGAAACGAAAAACCACCTGATCGGGCTTTATCATCAATTCGGCGACGAAGCGGTTTACAACATCCTCACGATTCGCGGCGGTTACGACCGCTACGACACGACGCGGCAAGTCGACGTTCTCGGCGTCCGCGACTCGTTGTCGGCAAAATACGACGGTTTCAACGCCGGCGCGACTTACGAACGCGGCGCCAATTTCGCGCTCCAACCGTTCGTCTTCTCGCCGTTCGTCGCGATCGACTACAACTACCTCTACCGCGAAGCGTTCGAGGAAACGTCGACGACCGGCTCCGGTTACGCGCTCCGTTCCGGTTCGACCGACTATCACAGCCTCCGCGGAATCGTCGGCGCGCGACTCTTCGTCGACATGTACCCCGGCGACCAACACGTCCGAATCGGCGCGCGCGGCGCTTACATTCACGAGTTCCTCGACCCGATGTTCGGCGAAACGAACGTCTCGTTCGCGGGCCTGCCGACGACGGAATTCCCGATTCTCGGCAACGCGCTCGGTCGCGATTGGGGCCTCGTCGGACTCGGAATCGACTGGGCGCCGATTCCCGCTTTCCTCGTTTTTTATCACGCCGACGTTTTGTTAAACGAATACGTCGAAGACGTTTACAACTCGGTCGGGTTGTCGTTCCGTTGGTAAGCGTCTCCGCGACGCGTCGACGAACGTTTCGGCGCGCCCTTGTCCCAAACAACAAAATAGAGAAAACGCGCAAATTTTAACGATATGACGCCTTCGATTTTGGAATTCGATTACGCGCTCGTTCGCGCTTGTTTGAAACACAAGAAATTCGCTTGGGAAGACTTCGTCGACCGTTTCGCCGAACAGACGCTCCGCGTCGTCGAACGGGTCGCGGAGATCCGCCGCGTCGCGCTCTCGGAAGAGGAAAAAACCGAACTTTGCGAAGCGATTTTTCGATCGTTCCGCTACAACGACTACCAGCTCCTGCGCGAGTTCGCGTTCCGTTGCGCCGTCTCGACGTACTTGACCGTCGTTTCGTACCGCTTGGCCGTCGCGCTCCTGAACGACGAACGCTAACGTCGGCGTTAGTCGGCGTTAAAAGCGGGAAAAAATACCGGATCGCCTCGCCGTTCTTCCGTCCGCCGCGCCGCGCCGAAAAAAAATCGAAAAAAAGAGGCGAAAAGAGAAAAACCGGGCGTTCGCGCCTTAGGGGTCGCTTGCCAAAGAGGGAAAGAGGCGTATAATTGGAAGTTTAAACGGGGGACGGATTCCGCCGCCTTCCCCGCCGTTCTCGCGACGTTTGCGCCCGGCGCCGACGTCGAGAACGATTCTCCGAGGCGCGCCCACCAACCGCCGTTTTGCGACGGCGAGCGACAAACCAGACGACAAGAAGAGGGAAACAATGCTTAACGCGGACGATTTGAAAGAAATCGGCGTAACGTTCGACGACGTTCTCCTGGAACCGCAATACAGTACGACCGTTCCGTCCGAAGTCGACGTTAAAACCCGGCTGACGAAGCGCGTAACGCTCAACATTCCGCTGATCAGCGCGCCGATGGACACCGTTACCGAAAGCCGTTTGGCGATCGCGCTCGCGCAAGAAGGCGGCGTCGGCGTTATCCACAAAAACCTTCCGATCGACGTTCAAGCGGAAGAAGTCGCGCAAGTCAAACGCTCCGCCAACGGCGTCATTCGCAACCCGGCGACCGTCGGCCCGGAAGCGAACGTTCGCGCCGTTCGCGAGCTGATGGAAGTCCACAACGTTTCCGGCGTTCCGGTCGT
>JAFTUJ010000007.1 GCA_017466305.1 Thermoguttaceae bacterium | reverse complement strand
GTCGGCCAAAATTACGACGTTGAAGTTTTCAACGACGTCGTCGCCGTCGACGTTACGGCTCGCAGCAAGGGTCGTGGTTACGCCGGGGCGATGAAACGCCACAATTTCAGCGGTCAACGCGCGACGCACGGCGTTAAGAAATGCCACCGTCACCTCGGTTCGACCGGTTGCAGCGCCTATCCGAGCCGCACCCCGAAAGGGAAGCGCATGCCGGGGCACTATGGCAACGCCAAGTGCACGGTTCGCAATCAAAAGGTTGTCGTTGTCGATAAAGAAAATAATTTGCTCGTCATTCGCGGCGCCGTCCCGGGCCCGATCGGCTCCTACGTCGCGATTCGTCCGACCAACAAATTGCCGGCTCCGAAACACAACAAATGGCGCCTCGCCTGATTTTCGGACGACGTGAACGCAAATAAGAAAATAAATATTTAATTTGAATATTGAGTTAAAATGACTAACTTACCGATTTACGACAAAACCGGCGCTCAAGTCGGGTCCTACGAACTCGATCTCGACGCGATGGCGCCGAAGGTCAGCAAACAGTTGCTTCACGACGCCGTCGTGATGTATCAAGCGAACCTTCGTCAAGGTTCCGCGAAAACGAAGACTCGCTCCGAAGTTTCCGGTTCCCGCAAAAAGATGTACCGTCAAAAGGGCACGGGCAACGCTCGCGCCGGTCACAAGCGCAGCGGCGTTCGTCGCGGCGGCGGTCATATCTTCGCCAAGACCCCGAAAGACTGGTCGTATCGTCTCCCGCGCAAAGCTTTGCAACTCGCGACCCGCATGGCGATGGCTGAAAAAGTTCGCGCCGAATTCGTTAAGGTTATCGACGTTCTCCAAGTCGAAGCCCCGAAAACGAAGGTCGTCGCCGAAGTTCTCGGCAAACTCGCGATCGAAAAGACGGTTCTCGTCGTCGTCGACAAATACGACGCGAATATGTATCTCAGCGTTCGCAATATCCCGACGGCGAAAATCCTTCCCGTCTCCGACCTGAACGCTTACGAAATTCTTCGACCGAAACAACTTTTGGTTACGAAATCGGCGATGGATGAGTTCGTTAAAACTCGCGTCAAGGCCTAAGTTTTACTTAGCGTGGACGTAAGGAATAAACGAACCAGAATATAAGGAATAAGACAATGCCTCAATGCAAAGACGTTACCGATACCAAACTCGTTCTCGAGCCGTATCAAGTCATTATTCGCCCGATCGTTACCGAAAAAGCTTTCCACAACTCGTCGGCGCGCAACACCTACACCTTCGAAGTCAACAAGTTGGCCTCGAAACTTGATATTAAAGACGCGATCGAAGCGCTTTACGACGTTAAAGTCGTCGCCGTCAGCACGCAAAACCGTCAAGGCAAAAAACGCCGAACTCGCAAGGGCGTCGGTTGCACGAAATCGTGGAAAAAAGCGATGGTCAAGTTGGACGACGAACATCGTCTCGACCTCTATTGATCGACCGACGTTTCGAATTGAAGAATAAATCAACGTAATAAAATAGCGAGATTAACATAATGGGTATTCGACGATACAAACCGAATAACGCGGGTCGGCGAAACATGAGCGTCAGCGACTTTGCCGAGCTGACCAAGGGCGCGAAGCCGGAAAAAAGCCTCCTCCGTCCGAAGCGCCGTTGCAACGGCCGCCATAATCAAGGCGTCATCACCGTTCGCCATCGCGGCGGCGGCCACAAACGTCAACTCCGTTTGATCGACTTCCGTCGCAACAAGGACGGGATTCCGGCGCGCGTCGCCTCGATCCAATACGACCCGAACCGCACCGCCCGTATTGCGCTCCTGGTTTACGCCGACGGCGAAAAACGCTACGTCGTCGCTCCGGAAGGCCTTGTCGTCGGCATGACGCTCAACAGCGGCGCCTCCGCCGAACCGCGCGTCGGGAACTGCCTCCCGTTGAACAAGATTCCGCTCGGTTCCGAAATTCACAATATCGAACTTCGCCCGGGTCGCGGCGGTTGCATGTGCCGCAGCGCCGGTTCGAAAGCGACGCTCGTCGCTCGCGAAGAAAACTGGGCGCAAATTACGCTCCCGAGCGGCGAAATCCGCCGTATTCCGAGCTCCTGCCGCGCCGTCATCGGCGTCGTTGGGAACGGCGAACACATGAACATCGTCCTCGGTAAAGCCGGTCGCAACCGTTGGCTCGGTCGTCGCCCGTACGTCCGCGGCACCGCGATGAACCCGATCGACCACCCGCACGGCGGTGGTGAAGGCCGCACCAAGGGCGGTCGCCATCCGGTCAGCCCGACGGGCAAACCGACCAAAGGCACCTCGACCCGCAAACATAAGAAGCCGTCGAACAAGGCGATCATTCGCCGTCGCCGCAGCCGTCGCTACGGCGTCCTGAAACTTTCCTGATAGCGATTGGTTTGTAAATTGACGGGAGGATAGGGAAGCCTCCGACTTCCTCCCTCGGTTTAGTTTTCCGCAACAAAATAAGAAAACTTCAACTGGAAAATAAATGAGTAGATCACTTAAAAAGGGTCCGTTCGTTGATTATAAACTTTTCGCTAAAATCGAAAAGCTCGATCAACAGGGCAAAAAAGAACCGGTTAAGACTTGGGCGCGCGCTTGCACGATCGTCCCCGAATTTGTCGGCCATACGTTCCTCGTTCACAACGGCAAAGCGTTTTTGAAGGTTTTCGTTACCGAAGAAATGGTCGGCCACAAGCTGGGCGAATTCTCGTTGACTCGCGTTTTCCGCGGCCACGGCGGCAAAGGCAAATAATTCGGATAGGTGCGAACAATGCAAGAAGAAAAATTGAACCAAGTTCCTCAATATCGCGCGAAACATAAGTTTGCGCAGATTAGCGCTCAAAAAGTTCGCGTTTTCGCGGACTTGATTCGCGGCAAATACGCCGACGAAGCGATGACGCTCCTGCAATGCTATCCGAACCGCGGCGCGCGTATGCTCGAAAAAGTCCTGAAGAGCGCGATGCACAACGCCGAAGACCTCCGCGCTTCGTCGATCGAAGACCTCCGCGTCGTCGACGTTCGCGTCGACGGCGGCCCGATGGCTCGTCGTTGGAAGGCCGGTTCGCGCGGCATGTCCACGGTGATCAAACGCCGCTCGAGCCACATCAGCGTCGTCTTGGAGTAATAGTCAGCTAGCACGGGCGAGAATCGCCATTAAATACAAGGACTAGTAAGTCATGGGTCAAAAGGTCAATCCCGTCGCGTTTCGCGTCGGCGTTATGGAAGATTGGAAGAGCCGTTGGTACGCTCCGAAAAAAGAATTTTCCGCGCTCCTCGTCGAAGATAAGCGAATCCGCGACTTCATCAAAAAGCAAAAGGATGAAAACGGCGTTCCGGTTTATCCGGCGATCGCGAAGATCGAAATCGAACGCACCCGCGACGAAGTTCGCGTTATTCTCTTCGCCGCGCGTCCCGGTCTCTTGATCGGTCGCAAGGGCGAAAAGATTGAGCTTCTTCAAAACGAGCTCCAAAACCTCACCGGTCGCCGCATCAATCTGAAGATTGAACAAGTCGACGATCCGGAATTGGTCGCTCAATTGGTCGCGGAAGATATCGGCGATCAACTTTGCAAACGCGCCAGCTTCCGTCGCGTCATGAAAAAAGCGATGTCTAACGCGATGGACAAGGGCGCCAAGGGCGTTAAAATTCAACTGTCCGGACGTCTCGGCGGCGCCGAAATGGCTCGTTGCGAGAAACAGTCGGTCGGTTCGGTCCCGCTCTCGACTCTCCGCGCGAAAATCGATTACGGCTTCGCGGAAGCCAAAATCGCGCAAGGTCACATTGGGATTCAAGTTTGGATTAATCAAGGCGAATATAGCGAGGATAATAACAATGGCCAGAATGCCGAAAAGAGTCAAGCACCGAAAAGTACAAAGAGGGCGTATAAGCGGTAACGCGACCCGCGGCCAAGCTGTCAGCTTTGGCGATTTCGGGCTCCAAACGCTCGAAGGCGGCTGGATTAGCGCGCAAACGATCGAAGCCGGTCGTATCGCGGCGCAACAATACCTCCGCGCCGAAGGTAAGCTTTACATCCGCATCTTCCCGCACAAGCCGATCACCTCGATTCCGCTCGAAACTCGTATGGGTAAGGGTAAAGGGGAACCGGAATACTGGGCCGCGGTCGTTCGACCGGGTACGGTTATGTACGAAGTCGCGGGCGTTCCGGAAGAAACCGCGAAGCTCTGCTTCAACCGTCTGGCGCACAAGATGCCCGTCAAGTGCCGCCTGATTCGTCGCAAGAGCATCTGATCGCAAGTCGAAATCGATCGTTCCGCCGTCGCGAGGCGGCGGGCGATCCGCTCGACCGTTAGAACACCACCTTGAAATCGAGTTCGGCCGCGACGGTCGCGCTCGACGAAGAGTTCGAGAGATAAAATGAAGGCCAAAGAAATTCGAGAAATGAGCGACGAACAACGCGCGAGTCTGCTCAAAGAAACGACCGAAAAGTTGTTCAAACTTCGCGTTCAAGCCCGAATGGAACGCTTGGATTCGCCGAGCGAAGTCGGTAAAGCGAAGAAAATCATCGCTCAAATCAAAACGATTCAACACGAAATTAACGGTTAAGAAAGTCCGTCGACGGCGCCGTAAACGCGCCGAGGTCTTTCATAGCGAGGATACATATGCCTAAGATGAAGTTGGTCGGCGTCGTTAAGACCGACAAAATGAAGAAAACCCGACGCGTCGAGATTCCGCGTATCAAGAAGTATCCGAAATACGGCAAATACGTCCGCACTCGCACCGTCTGCTACATGCACGACGAAAACGATGAAACGTCCGTCGGCGACGTCGTCGAGATCGAAGAAAGCCGTCCGACGTCCAAGCTGAAGCGCTGGACGCTCGTGAGCATCGTCAAGAAAGCGGAGAAAATCGACGGCTGAGAACGACGTTTAACGTCTGTTCGCCGTCCCGCCGCGCGACGCGAAGCGCGCCGCGGCGAGTTAGGAAATTGAAGAAAACATCAAATTAGTGGAAGCGAGTAACAACCATGATTCAGATGCAGACTCGTTTGGACTCCGCTGACAACACGGGCGCTAAAGAATTGCAGTGCATTAAAGTGTTGGGCGGCACCCACCGTCGCACCGCCGGCCTCGGCGATATCATCATTTGCTCCGTGAAGTCCGTTATTCCCGGCAGCCAAATCAAAAAGGGTCAAGTCGTGAAGGCCGTTATCGTCCGCACGAAGCAACCGACCCGTCGCGAAGACGGAAGCTACATCCGCTTCGACGCGAACGCCGCCGTTTTGGTCGACAACGACAAAAACCCGCGCGGGACTCGTATTTTTGGCGCCGTCGGTCGCGAACTCCGCGATCTCGGCTTTATGAAGATTGTCAGTCTTGCGAGCGAGGTGGTCTGAGATGCGTATCAAAACTAACGACACGGTCGTCGTTCTTTCCGGTAAGAATCGCGGCCAACAAGGCAAAGTCCTCTCCGTCAATCGCGAAGAAGGCAAAGTTACCGTCGAAGGCGTCAACGAAGTGAAACGTCACGTTCGCCGCTCGCAAAAGAATATGCAAGGCGGTCGCCTTTCGAAACTGATGCCGGTTCCGGTCGGCAAGGTGATGTTTGTTTGCCCGAAGTGCAACAAACCGACCCGCGTCGGTTACAAATTTGACGAAGCCGGTAAAAAATTCCGCGCCTGCAAAAAGTGCGGCGCCTTCGTCGAAGAAACCGTCGCCTCGAAACGCTAGTAGAACAGGTACAGGAATATGACGCCTAGACTTTTAGAAAAATACAACACGCAAATTGCCTCGAGCTTGGAAAAGAAGCTCGGCAAAACGAACGTCCACTCCATTCCGAAACTCGAAAAAATCGTCGTGAATATGGGCGTTGGGAGCGCGATCCAAGACAAGAAATATTTGGAAGAAGCGCTCGACGTTTTGACCCAAATCACCGGCCAAAAACCGGTCGTTACGTCGGCTCGTCGTTCGATCGCCGGTTTCCGCCTCCGCGAAGGGATGAACATCGGTTGCAAGGTTACCTTGCGCGGCGCTCGCATGTATGAATTCATGGACCGCCTCATCTCGATCGTCCTCCCGCGCGTTCGCGACTTCCGCGGTTTGAACCCGAACAGCTTCGACAAACGCGGCAACTACAACCTCGGCCTCAGCGAACAACTCGTGTTCCCGGAACTCAACCCGGACAAATACACGAAGAGCCAAGGTATGAATATCACGTTCGTTACGAACGTCGATAGCGACGACGAAGCGCGCGAACTCCTTCGCGAATTCGGCATGCCGTTCAAAACTGGTAAAGAATGATACGCTTGGTAAAGGTGATTAAATAACATGGCGAGTAAAGCAAAAATCAATAAAGCGAATCGCGAGCCGAAATTCAGCACTCGACGCGAAAATCGTTGCAAGATTTGCGGTCGTCCGCGCGCCGTCTATCGCAAATTTGGCGTCTGCCGCATTTGTTTCCGCGAATTGGCGAACCAAGGGCTCATCCCCGGCGTTCAAAAAGCGAGCTGGTAGTTTAAGGAGAACAGTACAATGATGACAGATCCCATTGCCGATATGCTGACCCGTATCCGCAACGCTATTAAAGTCGAACACGAAACGCTCGACGTGCCGTTCTCGAAACTTAAGCTCGGCGTCGTCGACGTCCTGAAGCGCGAAGGATACATTTGGGAATACCAAATCGTCGAAGGTTCTCCGACGAACTTCATTCGCATCCAACTGAAATACGGCCCGAGCGGGGAACGCGTTATCCAATCGATCCGTAAAATCAGCAAGCCGGGTCGCCGCTGCTACTGCGGTCCGAAAGACCTGAAACCGGTTCTTAACGGCCTCGGCATCTGCATTCTCAGCACGAACAAAGGCGTCGTTAGCGACCGCGAAGCCCGCGCGCAAAACGTCGGCGGCGAAGTTCTCTGCGAAATTTGGTGATTTTTCGCCAAAAAATGAAAAAAAATCCGTTTCCGCGCCCAATTTGCGGGCGCGGCGGATTGACGAATCGTCAAAATAAGGTATGCTTATTTCTTAAGCGTCGTTGGACGCTTGAGCGTCGCGCGTTTCCTTGACGCGCCCGGTTTCCCCGAACAAAGACGCTAGTCCCATAACGATATTAACATTGTTGGACGAAAATGAATTTGAGGGGCGAGGGGCGGTAAGCGCGTCGAAATATCGTCGTCTGGAATAAAGATTGCGATCAAAAGCTAACACATTTCAGCAGTAAGGTTAAACGAACATGTCGAGAATTGGTAAGAAACCGGTCGTCGTTCCGAACGGCGTCTCCGTCGAAATCAAAAACGACCGCGAATTGACGGTCAAAGGCCCGAAAGGCGAATTGAGCCAAACCTTCCGTCCGGAAGTCGGCCTCCGTTACGACGAAGAAGCGAAAGAATTGATCGTCGACCGTTTGTTCGAAACGCGCGTCGCGAACGCTATGCACGGGTTGACCCGCGCCCTCGTTCAAAATATGGTTACCGGCGTTTCCCAAGGTTACGAAAAGAAACTCGAAATCTTCGGGACCGGCTACTTGGCCGCCATCGCCGGCAACGTTTTGCAAGTCCGCGTCGGTTTTGCGAACGAGATCCACAAGCCGATCCCGGCGGGTCTCGAAGTTAAGTGCCCCGATCAACAACACGTTCACATCAGCGGTTGCGACAAACAACTCGTCGGTCAATTCGCCGCGGAAATCCGCGCGATTAAAAAGGCCGAACCGTACTTGGGCAAAGGTATCAAGTACGAAGGCGAAGTCATTCGTCGCAAGGAAAGCAAGGCGGCGGGCAAGAAATAATAACGCTCTCCGCTCTCGTGGCGATCGCGCCGTTCGCAAGACGAGGGGTTTCGGTCGCGCGAGCGATTTCTTTCGCTCCGCGACGCTCGTTGCGAAACCGGCGATCGCTTTCAACGCAATTTAAAAATTTTAATCAAATCGTGTGGTATTAACGTGAGAAAACAACTGCGTTTGAACAAACAACGCGTTACTCGCAAATTCCGAGTTTCCAACGCCGTTAAAAAGAACAGTACTCGCCCGCGTCTGTGCGTTTTCCGTAGCGCGCGTCACATCAGCTGCCAAGTCGTCGACGACCTCACCGGCAAAACCTTGGCCAGCGCGAGCACTTACGAAAAGGATTTCCGAGAATCGAACCCGAACGGCGGCAACGTCGCCG
>JAFTUJ010000114.1 GCA_017466305.1 Thermoguttaceae bacterium | reverse complement strand
CGGCTCGTTCGCTTCGAAGAGAACGACGCGTCGCTCTTCGTCGTCGAAGCGGCGAGCGGGTGCGCTTCGTGCGCGCTCGACGGCGGCGACGAAGAAGAAACGTTGTTTCCTTGCGAGGCGTTCGCGTGTTGCGAGAGTAGGCGGCGCGACGGAACGGACGTTATCTTGCGTCGTGTCGAGGGTTCCGACGACGGCGCGCTCGCCGAACGCGCGTTGACGATATGTCGCCGACGTTACGGCCCCTTCGTCGATCTCGACGACTTGCGACGCGCGCTCGCCGTTTACGCCGTCGACCGGCCCGTCGAGATTCGGCTTCCGGACGGGCGCAAGTTCGCCGTCGCCAACGTTCGGCTCGACCGCGAGTCCGGCGAACCGGTCGAAGACGCGGCGGTTTTGCTCGTCGCCGGGGAGGAGTAAGAAGCGCGAAACGAACTTTAGAGTTCAAAACGAACAAAGGGGACGAGATGAAACAAACGCAAGTTAAAGAGATTATCTTTTCGGCGCGGGTTTACGCCGAGGCGACAAAATTCGCGTCGGCGCTCGTTTTTGTCGTTGATTCGGCGGGCGACGTCGCGCCGTATTTTGTCGAGCCGCCTGAAGTTATCGGCGGCGACAAGACCGTCGAGCGCGCAATCCTCGATAAAATCCGCGACGCCGGACTCTTCGGCGACCGAGACGAGCGCGACGTCCGCGTTCATTACTGGAAAACAAACGTCGAACGAAAAAGCCTCTTAAAAAGCTGTCCGGCGTCGCTCCGGATTCTCGACGTTATCCGTTGAGCGACGGAAACGCCGACAAACAAGAGAAGAAAAGCAATGAAACTTGAAGAAATTATCCCCGGTTTGCGCGCCGGGAAAACCGCTTGGAAGCGCGCCGGTCGTCGCCCCGACGACGCCGACCGCGATTATTATCGACTCGGCGCCGGGAAATACGCCGGAATCGAGCGCGTTTCGGAATACGTCAACGCCGCGACGGGCCGTCGTTCGGAATACGTCCGCTATTACCGTTTGACAAGGCGCGACTTCGAACGCGACGACTGGGAGTTCGGGCGCTTCGAACGTTCGACGGAGGCGGGACGACGATGACCGAACAAACAGCTCTTGACCTCGATTTGGCGCGAAAGAAAATGCGACGCGAACGAATGAGGCGCGGCGGTATTTACGGACTCGAAACGCCCCTCTTCGACGTCGTGCGCGGAATGAACGCCGACGTCGTGCGCAAGCAAATCGACGCGCCGATCGGCGACGAGGTCGCGACCAAGTTGGCGGCGCTGATCAATCGATTTTACGGCCCGCGTTATGTCGGGCTCGCGCTGAATAAGGTTTGCGACGCTTTTCAATCTTTTTGGAAACGAAAGCGTCCCAAAGAGCGAACGCCGGCCGCCGCCGACCGCGTCGCCGATTATTTGATCGAACAGATTGAAGCGAACGTCTTCGAACTGGAATGGTGGGACTATCGCAACGTCGCGATTTTCGAACTGCAAGGAACTAAACGATGGACGAACTGATTCCGCTCTTTTTGCGAACGGGAAACAAAGAGGCTCTTTTCGCGGTCTTTTGGGCGACGCTCGGACGGGAGCCCGGGAAGTTGGCCGACGTCGATTTCGCGACCTTGCGCGACCTCGCCGAGCGTTCCGGCGTCAAGTTGACGGATTCGCAGGTGCGCAAACGCGTCGACGAGTTGAAGAAGCTCGGAATTTTGGACGTCGCGCCGCGACAGGAACGGGGACGGTTCGACCTTTACGTTTATCGTCCGGCGCCGTTCGCGGCGGAGGCCGAAAAACCGGAACCGGCGACGCCCCTTTTCGACGCGGCGTTCGGAAAAGGCGTCGAGTCGTTCGTCGGCGACGGCGCCGCGCCCGATCCGCGCTACCGCGCGAACTCGGCTTCCGCTCCCGTCGGTCGCGACACGCTCGCCCAACTTCGCGCGACTTCCGATTCCGCCGCCGTTTTCGCCGCCGTTGCGGAAACGGAAACGAGAACGGAAACCGCCGCGCAATCGATTGCGGAACCGACCGCGCCCGTCGTCGCCGACCATTTTCGTGAAGTCGCGAAAAAGCTTCAAACGCCGACGGTTGCGGAGATTCGCGACGCTCGACCGACTTCGACGATTCCGGCGGTTTCGTCCGTCGCGCCGGAGCCGACGGCGCGCGAAGCGGTCGCGGCGCCTTTAGAAGAAATAAATATAAAAAATAAAACAATAAATAAACCCGCGAAAGATTTTGAGAGGTTGGGCGAAGACGTCGCGACCAACGGAAGCGGAAACCGAGTTCGCGCTATCCCGGAGCGCCCGGCGGCGCCGCGGGACGGGAGCCGCGCCGTCGCGGTCGCGCCTTCGGTCGCCGACGTTCGCTCGTTGGTCGACTTCGAGTCGCCGAAGGTCGCGGCGTTTCGACGGCTTGTCGCGCGGAACGTTTGGGAACGGACGATTCACCCGGACTTAATCGACCGAATCGTCGCGCTCGCGGCGTTGAAGGTCGGCGGTACGGACGCGAAGGCGGTCGAGTCAATGATTCGCGACGCGAAAGCGGAGGTCGCGCTTTGGAACCGAACCGACGGACGGCGCGGGCAACCGCAAATTTGGCGCGCTCTAACGCCCGAGGTGAAGCGACTTTACGAGAACGCCGGTTGGGTTTGGTCGCCGACGCGCTTCGCGACCGAACCGCGTCCGGAACCGCGCCGCGTCGCCGAAACGGTCGACGCTTGAACGAACGAAAGGAGAAACAAAGATGGCTCTTGAAAAAACGCGAATCCGTCTCCCGCTTCCGGGGGAGCTGTTTGAGATCGTGAAGTCGATTCTGTCGCCGCCCGACAAGGCGCTTTTTGTCGCCGCTTGGGGCGATAATATGTCCGACGCCGAAATCGCCGAGACTTTCGGCGCCGACGCGGCCGCTCGGGTTCGCGAACTCGAACGCGGAATCGGCAAATTGGTTTCAATTCAACTCGATTGCGCCGCTTGGCGGGCCGCGATGGAAGCGTATACGGCGGAGCGCGACGAGTTGAAAGCGCTTGTCCGAAAGACGTTTGGCGGACGCGGACGACGCCCAAACGAACGAAAGGAGCGAAAACGTCAATGAAATTTAGCGACGCGATGAAAGCGTTGGAGAGCGGCGAGGTCGTCAAGCGACCGGGGAAGCGAAGCTATTACGCGACGCGAAGCGGTCGGTTTCGCCGCTGGGTACTCTTTGAGTCGGGGAACGCCGTCGAAATATCGGCGACGTTCGTTCGCCAAGACGTCGAAGCGGACGATTGGGCGATCGTCGCGAACCCGCCGTCGGCGATCGCCGACGCGCTCGCTTCGAGCGACGACGCGAAAGCAAGCGAAAGGAGCGAAAGCGATGAACGATTTTGAAGTTTTGAGTTGCGACGCCGGCGAGTCGGGCGAACCGGTCGAGCCGAAGCGCGACGCCGAAACGCCGGAAGAGCCGGAAAACGTCCGCCGCGTTCGCGTCGGGCTCGACGCGTTGACCGCCGAACTTGCCGAAGCGAAAGAGGCGGTCGCGTATCTCGAAGCGCGCGAAAACGAACTCGTCGCCGAGAAGGCCGAGTTGGCGCGTTCGCTTGCCGAGTCGGAAAAGACGGTCGACGCGCTGAATCTCGCCTTGGGCGCGACGTCGGAAGAATGTCTCGAACTTTTTCGGAAATTCCGCGATGCGCAAGACGACGCGGCGCGACTCCAAACGGCGCTCGACGCGGCGCTGAACGACGTCGCAGTTTGGCGGAGCGCGGCGTTTTGGTTCGGCGTTTCGTCCGTTATCGCCGTCGTCGCGGTCGCGGCGGCGTTTTGAAGGTAGAGGACGGAAGCAAATGTTGCGACAAAAGACGATAAGAATAACGATTCTTGCCTTGCTGGTGTTTATTGGCGGATTGATTGTCGGCGACACAATTGCCGAAGCGTTGGGAATGACCGCGCCGCTAACCCTCGAAACAGTCAAAGCGACCGTCGTCGATCGGCAAACCGTCAAATACTTAAAACGAAAGATTCTGTCGCGACAGTAGAGGGCTAAGTTGTAAACATCGCGACAAAAGGAGAAAGAGTGATAAGGATAACGGTTTTAACGTTGCAGGCGTTTATCGTCGGGTTGATAATCGGCGGCTTTTACGG
>JAFTUJ010000113.1 GCA_017466305.1 Thermoguttaceae bacterium | reverse complement strand
AGTCGAGTTAGTCGAGTTAGTCGAGTTAGTCGAGTTGGTCGAGTTGGCGTTCAAAAGAAAAGCGCAAGAAACAAAAAAAGTCTCGCCGTTAAAGCGAGACTTTTCGGAGCGGAGAGGACAGGATTTGAACCTGCGGAGCCCTTACGGGCTCACGGGTTTAGCAAACCCGCGCATTCGACCACTCTGCCACCTCTCCAAAGCTTTTAAATTAGTATACTCGATTTTTCTGTTTTGACAAGCGCTAATTTAAAAATTTCTCGAAATTTTTTGCGATAAGGCGAAAAATTTCGTTATTGAAAAAAAAACGCGTCCTCAAACGTTGCAAAACAACAAATCAATCGTTTTACCACGTTGCGGACGCGAAATTTAAACGCTTCAACTAACGCGCTTTTTTCGCGGTCTTGGCGGTTTTCGTCGACTTCGCGGCCTTTTTCGTCGTTTTGGCGCTGCGCTTTTTACGTTCCGCTTGAACTTGCGCGACCATCATCTTGCCCGGCTTGAAGGCGACGGTTTCGTGTTCGTCCACCCAAACTTCGACGCCGGTGCGGGGGTTGCGAGCGTTGCGAGCTTCGCGAGTTTTAACTGTGAAAACGCCAAAATTACGGAGTTCGAGTTTGCCCGTTTTCACCAAAACTTCGATGATCGCGTCAAACGTCGTTTGGACGACTTCTTTAGCCTCTTGTTGCGGAATTCCGGCTTTTTCGGAGACCAAACGAACGACTTCTTTTTTGGTCATGTTGTTCCTTTCTTCGTGCGCGTCGACGATATGCGTCGTTAAAACTTGCCGACCCAAACGGTCGGACGAGTCGTTATTATTAAGTTCAATATACAAAACATTTTAAAACGAACGTCCGGTTTGTCAAGCGGTTTTCGTCGTTTTTTTTGTTTTTTCGGCGTATTCTAAGTTATTTTCTCAAAACGAGTTGTCGGTTTTAGGGGAAATGAGGAACGCGTTCAAAAAAAAGCTCGACGTCGCTAAAAAAACGTTGCGTTTCAAAAAATGAAAGCGCGTTTCGCAACGACGGTCAATTCTTTTTGACGTAAAAACGTTCGATATTAATTCCGCCTTTTAACTCTTCTTGCAAAAGTTGAACGCGATGTTCTAATTGTTCGACTTGACGGCGCAAGTCGTGCAACGTAAATTCTTCCCGCTCTTGAACGCGACGAATGCGCGGGACCGCCGGATAACCGAGGTGTCTCGCAAGCGCCGAGAATAAAAAAAGGGGATCGCGCCCCCGCGACGCCCGAGCGATTCGGCCTTCGCGCTCGCCAAAAAGCGTCGCTTCCGATTCTTCGCCTTCGCGCTTTTCGTAATGCGCGCTCCGAACGTAAACGAGGTCGGCGACGTCGACGAATCCAATTTGCCGCCGCAAAACGACGTTAATCCAACGACGCCAATCGTCGTTGAAAATCGGGTCGTTGGCGATCGCCTCCAAACCGCGGTCAAAACCGAGTCGGTTGCGGCTGAGCGTTTCAAATTGGTAAAAAAACGTTCCTTGCGGCGTCGGGGTTTGGGAGCGGTATTCCGCTTCGTGCTCCAATATTTTAAGCGCGACACGGAAATCAAAGCGGCCGTCTTCGCGTTCCGCTTCCTCAAAGACAAACGTTTGAAACGGGGTAAAGTAATGCGGAAGCCGCCGCGTCGCCAAAAACATTTTGCCGGAAAGTTTGACTTCCGTTAATACGATCGAAATCGCGGTCGGCAAGTTTGTCGCGGCAAGAATCTCGTTTTTCATCCCGTAAAGTATTTCTTGGGACGAAAAGCCCGCGTCCAATCGTTCGCGAAAGGTTCGAAAAAAGAACGTTTGTTCGACGTATTCTTCTTTGGCTAACAACATTGCGCGAAACGACGGTAAAATAGGGGGAATGGCGAAGGTCGGGGACGCTGTGAAGCGTTCGCAAGGAGAACGCGAAGGAGCGTCGACGGCGACCGATTCGACGACTTAAAAAAGGACGGAAAACGCCGCCCAAAGCAACGATTTACGTCGACTTTCTTATATTGTGCCGAATTTTTTCGCTTTTGCAAGACGTCGCGTTCCAAAAAGGCCCGTCTTTTAAAAATTTGCGTCCATTTGTTCGTTCTAATCGGAGGAATCGGCGCGATTTGCGAGTTTGATTTAGAGAACCGCCCGTTATTTTCGGCGTTGTCTTCGTATTTTAGTAAAAAAAATGGTCGACGCCAACGCGTCGACCGCAGATTTTAAGAACGTTCTTCGATAAAACGGGAGAAATCGGCGTCGACTCGCCGGGTTGCGCTTCCGACGTCGCGCGGCGCTCGACTTTGCCCAACCGACGGCCAAGCGGGAACTTCCGATAACTCCGGCATCAGTTCGATTAGTTGATCGACCAACGACGCGACCGCCGCTTCCAAACGGGTTCCGCGGCTCAAATCTTGGAGTTGTCGAGCCGTTTTCATTGTTCGGAGGAGAAGAGCGCGGTTGCGAATTGGATCCGGAACGACGTTTTCTAGCGGAAGGAGCTCCGACGTCGGGACGTCCAGAACGGCGCGCCAAGCGTCAAGTTGCGAAAGGGTTAAGTCGGCGTCCGGGCGAATTTGCGCCGCGGCTTCCGAGAGACTAATGCCGAGACGACGAGCGCAACCGGCGAGCGTCGCGTTTTGTTTGCGGAGCGTCGCCGCGATAAAATGGAGCGGTCGCGCCGAATTTTCGGACGCGCGGCGTTTCGAAGGAGACGACTCCGGCGCCGTCGGCTTAGCGTCGCGAGATTTGCGCGTCGATTCGGCGACTTTAAGGCGAGATTTAGACGCTTTAACTAAAGGCGCGTTGAAAATGAACGCGTCGTCGAGATTAGGCGAAATCGAGTGAACGGCGGTCGACATATTCTCGGCTCCTTAAGACGAAAAGGGGAAAACGACGCGATAAACTAAATGGCGAGCGTTAAACTTTAGGAAAAGCGGAAAAACAAACGGCGCGACGCGTCGGGGGCGATCGCGTCGATGCGTTTTGGACGAAAAAAAAAGAGTAAAGTTCCAAAATTGCAAATTTTTCGGAAAAAAACGAACGGAAAATCGACTCGCGCCGAAAAAGTTAAAAAAATAAGCGAGAGGCGAAAAATGAGAAAGAAACGGAAGATGGGAGAGTATCGGGAAATAAAGAAGGAAGGAAGAAGGGAGAAAACGCAAGGAAGCCGTCGACCCAAAAAGTCGGCGGCTTCTTAAAGAAAACAGCGTTAAAACCGGCGAGATTGCCGAAATCACTAAAACCGTTGAAAACGTTAAAACCGTTGAATTCGGTAAAACAAGACGGTTAAAACGGGGGAAACGGTCAAACGCGGCGTCAGGTGAGGCGCTTGCGGTCGATTTCGTCGGTCGAGTCGTCGCTTTCCCGTTTCCGGAAGAGGAGACGAATCGGAACTTCGCCGATCGGCAGCTCGTCGCGGAGGACGTTCAGCAAGAAGCGGCGATAGCTCGGCGTGAACGCGTCCGGCATGTTGCAGAACAAAACGATCGTCGGCGGCGCGACCGCGACTTGCGTCGCGTAATAAATTTTCGGCTTCCGATAGTGGAAGAGCGGCGGCGGCGTGTGGTTCATCGCGGCGACGATTAACTTGTTCAAGCGGTTCGTCGAAATGCGCATCCGACTTTGACGCTTCAACATCTGCGCGTGTTGCAGGAGTTTGTTGACGTTTTTGCCGGTCATGCCGGTAATGAAGGCGATCGGAACGTGCCACATCGTCGCGAACGTCTCGCGGAGGTACTCGCCCCAACGTTCCGTCGGCATGTGTTCCTGCATTTTGTCCCATTTATTGACGACGAAAATGCAGGGTTTGTTGTGTTCTTCGATTAATGAAACAAGTTGTTTGTCCATTTTGCTGATGCGTTGCGAGCAGTCGAAGAACATCAGGACGACGTCGGCCATCCGAATGCTCCGCTCGGCGCGAGTCAGCGCGTAAAAGTCGAGGTCGGTCGAGAGTTGGCGGCGGCGCATAAAACCGGGCGTGTCGATCGCGACGAACGTTTGACCGTTCATTTCGAAACGAACGTCGACGCAATCGCGAGTCGTGCCGGGAACCGGGCTGGCGATGACGCGTTCCTCTTGCGCCAACGTGTTGACGAAGGTGCTTTTGCCGACGTTGCGGCGACCGACGATCGCCATTTTCATCGCCGGGTCTTCGTAATTGTCGCCGCGACCGTCGAAAAACGCCGAAATCGGGAGCGCTTTTTCGATCTCCTCCATCAGGCGAACGCGACCGCGCTTTTGCTTCGCGCTAACCGAAACGACGCCCCAACCGAAACGGTGAAATTCGCGGGAGTCGAGTTCTTGCGCGTCGCCGTCGCATTTGTTCGCGACGAGCAAAATCGGAACGTTCAACTTGCGCAACCGTTCCGCGACGTATTGGTCGAGCGGGGCGATTCCGTCGCGAGCGTCGACGACGAAGAGAATTAAGTCCGCCGCGTCGATCGCCAGCTGAATTTGTTGTTCGACGTCGGCGGAAAGGTCGTCTTTGTCGACGATTCCGATCCCGCCGGAGTCGGTCAATTCGAGCAGACGCGCCGAAATGCGGGGCGTTTCCGGCTCCGCGTCTTCCGCTTCGTCGATTTCTTCGTTAAACTCGGCGTCGTCGATTTCTTCCGCGTTTTCCGAATCTTCCGTTTCGTCGGTTTCTTCGTTAAACTCGTATTCGTCCGCTTCGTCGAACTCTTCGTCTTCGTCGGCGTCCGTTTCCGCGTCGTCGACGTCGGCGCCCGGTTCGAACGGCGCGTCTTCGTCCTCAAAGTCGAGGAGCGCGCCGT
>JAFTUJ010000112.1 GCA_017466305.1 Thermoguttaceae bacterium | reverse complement strand
CGGCAAAAAGGGGGAATAAAAACGCGGAACGGGTTTGGCTCGACGCCGCGGATATTAAGCCGTGTCCGAACTGCGGGCGCTGTCAGTCGGAGATGTTCGCCGACTTTCCGCGAGCGCGGTTTTGCAGGATAATGGGGGACGGCGCCGGTTGCCTGCTCGGGAGCTGGATAATTACCCTGGCGATATTTGCGTCGCCGTTTTTCGCGCTTGAGGAATGCGACGAGTTTCCGCTTTTGATTCTCGCGCCTTACGCGCTTTGGCTGGCGTTCGTCTTGGCGATGGCGCCGACGTTGCGGAATTTTAACCGGAATCCGCACCGCAATCTGAAAAGGAGGGAAAAGTCGGAAAAGTTGCGTTCCGAGGCGCTGGGCTTTCGACCGGAATGCGCGAGGAAGCAACGGGTTAAGCTCGGTTGGTTTAGGGCGTCCGCGTTCTGGTTGGCGGCGTTTAGTTTTTGTTATTGCGCGCCGCTTTTGGAGTTTTGGACGGAGCAAGATTGGGGGGGCTGGCCGGCGTTGGGCGCGGCGATTACGGCGTTCGCGTTCGTTTGGTCGATCGTTAAGGTTCCGGAGTCGTTTCGCGTTCAGGGGGAGGCGCCGATTACGACGAACGCGAGTCCGGAAGCGTTGGAAGCGTTGCGACAAGCGTTTGGCGGAAACGGCGACGCGTCGGTCGACGCGGGTTCGGCGAGCGTGAACGGAGAGAACGGCGACGATAACAATAACGTCGGCGATAATTAATCGTCGGGGAAAAAGGGCGTTTAACGACGCGTCGGCGGGCGCGCCTAAAAACGACGCGGAAACGTTGGAACAAGACGGTCGCGGCGGTTTGGACGGTTAAGACGATTAGGACGGTTAAGGCGGTTTAGACGGTTAAGGCGGTTTAGACGGTTAAGGCGGTTAAGGCGGTTTGAGCGGTTAAGACGGTCGCGGCGGTTAGGACGGTTAGGACGGTTAGGACGGTTGCGGAAGGAGAAAAAGGAAGATGGCCGAGTATTACGCGACGATTAAAGCGACGTTGAAACGTCGCGCGAAGTGTTATTTTTGCGGCGCGACGTATACGTACGAGACGGACGGGATTTATACGACGTCCGGCGCGAGCGGAGAGGAAGCGGAAGGGATGTTGCGGCGGGATTGCGAGTCGGGACGGACCGCGATCGTTTTCGCGGCGACAAGGCGCAACGTTCCGTGTCCGCGTTGCGGGCGTTGGAGCCCGGGAAGCCAAGCGGGAGAGTTGGTTTGCGCCAGCGTGTTTAACATCTTTCCAATTTCCGCTTTGACGATCCTTGCGTGCGCGGTCGCGGCGTTTTCGGGAGAGGACGAAGCGACGGCGCGACTTCTCGTTCGCGTCGCGGCGTTTCTGCCCTTGGTCGCCGCTTGTTTGGGGATTTATCGTTTGGGGAAGTTGAACGCGAATCCCGAGCGGACGTTGCGGCGGTACAATTTCAATAGATTGCGGATTACTCTTGACGACGCGGCGCGCAATGAAAACGACGGCTTGGCGAGTTTTCTCAAACGAAACAACGCCGACGAGCCCAATGAGACGGGCGAGGCGAATGAGATAAACGAGGCGAACGAGAAGGCGGTCGTCGCGATTTCGAACGCGAGCTTTGTCAAGCGTTGCGGCGCGGCTCTTCTGTTTTTACCGGCGATTTTAAGCGGGTATTGGGCGGTTTGCGCGACGCCGGACGACGCGCTCGGAACGGCGGGAATTCCGGGACTGGCCGTCGCCGCCGTCTTTCTCGCCGGCTTCACGTACGCGACGTGGAAAATGGCGGAAAACGAACCGAAGATCGAAGTGGAAGACGAATTGGTGGAAGCGCGAGCCCGTTGACGGCGCGTCGTCGGGCGAGCGCGAAAATTTTATCGAGCGTTTTAAACCGAAAGGTTTGTCGCAGTTTTAACGATTTTAACGATTTTAACGATTGTTATTGAAGAGAGGAACAACGAATGACGGTTACCGCGTCGATTAGAGTGAAGGCGAAGCGGCGGCAGAAGTGTCCGTATTGCGGCGCGACGTATTTTTTCGACACGTCGCCGCAACTGGTGCAAGAGACGGCGTTTAGCGAGGAAGCGGCGAAAATCGCGCTCCTTAATCGTGTTAATAATTTGAAAACGTTTAAAAATGCGTTGGCGAACGCGCCGTGTCCCTGTTGCGGGCGAATTCAAAAAGAGGTGGAAGGGCGAGATTGGCGCAGAAGCGCGGGCGTAATATTCGCGTTGACGTTGGGCGCGTCCGCGGCGTATTTTTACCTCGCCGGTCAACCTTTTGAAGGCGGCGATTATAACGAGATTCAAGCGGGGTTCGCCGTTTGGGCGATTTTAGCGGTCGCGTTGACGGCGTTCGGCTTTTACGCGTCGCGCGACGCGAATAAGCGGGCGGACGCGAGGCGGAAGAAATTTGTCGCGCAACCGCAAAATTGGACGGCGGAGCATCCGATCGATCGCTTGCCGGCGTTCGATTTCCAAGGGCGGCGTTGCTTTGTGGCGGAAGAATCGACGGTTTTGCCTGAGAACCAGCGGAACGTCGCGCGAGTTTGGCCGTTCGCGGCGCGGATTTTGTTCCTCGCGGGAACGGCGTGCGGCCTCGTCGCGGCGGCGTTGTGGACGGAAAAGACGTTTACGCCTCCGGTTAAACCGGCGCCGTATCAAGACAACTTTGTCTTCGACGTGCCGTTTGAAATTTCCGGAGAGTCGCTCAAAGGATACTGTCGCGTGGCGGAGCGCGAGTTGACCGTCAAGACCGCCGACGGAGAAGAGGTCGCCGACGTCGAGTTTACGTTCGGCGGCGAATCCGATTGGGGCGAACAGATTCAAGTAAGCGAAACGTACTGGGGCCCGAAAGGCTCGCGGAGAGAGATCGACCCTTATAAACATATCGAGTCTTATCAAGTTACCTCGACGGCGCGCTTAGGCGAGAATCGCGCTTTGGCGGGGAAAACGGTGATTTGCGAGGGGACGGTCGAGGTGGAGTCGCCGCGCTTGGTAAGTCAGATGGTGCAAGAAGCGCAACTGTTGTTGGGGCGGAGCGAGTTGAGCGAACGTTCGGAAATTCGCTTGAATTGGTTAAGATTGCATTTGCTCCTGTCGATGGAGCGCGAGTTGGGGGAAAACGAAGAACTCGACGATTACATAATGTCGTTGTTGGGGGAAAACGAAGAACTCGACGATTACATAATGTCGTTGAATTCCGAAAATTATAAGGATACGTTTTACAACGACTTCGACTCTTTTACCGTGCGAACGGAGCTGACCGTGCCGGAAGATTTCGCCGACCGCGAAGGTTACGAAGCGAAAATGGCGAAGTACGAGGCGGACCAAAAGGCTTACGAAACGAGTCGCGAAGCGCGCAAGGCGCGCGTCGGCTTGGCGAAAACGCTGACCGGGCTCGGTTGCGTCGCGTTTGCGATTTGCGCGATTCTTTTTATGTTCGGGAGCGCGAGCGCGTGCCCGAAAGAAGAGCGCAGCGAAGCCGTCGGCGTTAGCGTTTGACGACGAACCCGGCGCTAAGGTTCGCCGGAAGGACAACGGAAGCCGTTCGCCTCAAATCGGGGCGTACGGCTTGAAAGAAATTCGCGCGACGGGCCGAAGGAGCG
>JAFTUJ010000111.1 GCA_017466305.1 Thermoguttaceae bacterium | reverse complement strand
TCGATTTTACCGGAGTTTAGCCGCGACGACGCCGAGAAGTCCGCGCTCGAAACGATTTCGCTCGTCCTTCCGACGCTCGAACGAACCGGCGTTACGCTCGCGCTCGAAGCGCTCGCGCCGACCGAAACGAACTTTTGGACGACCGCCGACGAAACGCTCGCCTTTATCGAAAAACTCGGTTCGCCGGAAACGGTCTCGCTCCACCTCGACTGCAAGGCGATGGCGGGGGGCGAAAGCGCGTCGATTCCCGAAACGATTCGCGCCGCGCTCGGGCGCCGCGCCGCGCCGACCTTTCACGCGAACGACCCGAACCTGCGCGGCCCCGGGTTCGGCGACCTCGACTTTGCGCCGATTTTGCAAACGCTCGCCGACGTCGGTTTCGACGGTTGGGTCGGCGTCGAACCGTTCGACTAGTCCCCCGGCGTCGTCGAACTCGGTCGCGAGTCGCTCCGTTACCTGAAGAGCGTCGCGCCGCCAACCGCTCGTTAAAACCGCGCCAATCGTTTCGACCGTCAAACTCGCTGCAAACCGTTCCGCGTCGCGCCGTCAAAACGCCGAAAAACCGTTTAAATCGTTTCGACCGTTCCCGGCGTTCCCCGTCGAAACGTCGAAAACCGCGCCAATAAAAGGAAACCGCGCCCAATGAACCGCTTTTTCAGCCGCTGGAACCGTCTTTCGTTGATCGCCCGCATCGCCGTCGGGCTCCTTTTGGGCGTCGCGCTCGGTTTCCTTTGCCCCGGCGCGACGGTCGTCGGAACGCTCGGGACGCTTTTTGTCGGCGCGCTGAAAGCGATCGCGCCTCTTCTCGTTTTCGTTCTCGTCGTCGAGGCGCTCGCCAACGCCGGCGCAAAAGTCGGTTCGCGCTTCACCCCGGTCGTCGGCCTTTACCTAACGTCGACGGCGCTCGCGGCGGTTTTGGCGGTCGGCGCCAGCTTCCTCTTCCCGACGACGTTAAAACTCCCGGAAGCCGCCGACGCCGGGACGCCGCCGTCGGGCGTTTTTGAAGTTTTTGCGCAACTGTTGAAAAACGCGACGCAAAACCCGGTCGGCGCGCTCGTCGACGGCAATTTTATCGGCGTTTTGACTTGGGCCGTCGTCCTCGGACTCGCGCTCCGTTCGACCGCTTCCGCGACGACGAAATCGACGTTGAAAGACTTCGCGACCGCCGCGACCGCCGCCGCTCGCTGGGTGATCGGCTGGGCGCCGCTCGGGATTTTGGGCTTGACGTTTACGTCGGTCGCGACGAGCGGCGCGGCGATTTTCGCCGATTACGGGCGGCTTCTCGCGCTCTTGGTCGGGAGCATGTTAACGGCGGCGCTCGTCCTCAACCCGGCGCTCGTTTTCGCCGTCCTCCGCCGCAACCCTTATCCGCTCGTCTTCCGTTGCTTGCGCGAAAGCGGCGTTCCGGCGTTTTTCACCCGGAGTTCGGCGGCGAACATTCCGGTCAACCTGCAACTTTGCAAGAAGCTCGGGCTCGACGAAAACCTTTATTCGATCGCGATTCCGCTCGGCGCGACGATCAACATGAACGGCGCCGCGATCACGATCGCCGTTATGTCGCTCGCGGCGGCGAACACGCTCGGCGTTTCGGTCGACTTTCCGTCCGCTTTGCTCCTTTGCGCCGTTTCGACGTTGGCGGCTTGCGGCGCGTCCGGGGTCGCAGGCGGTTCCCTCTTGTTAATTCCGCTCGCTTGTTCCCTTTTCGGAATCGACGTCGACGTCGCGATGCAAGTCGTCGGGATCGGTTTCGTCGTCGGCGTCGTTCAAGATTCCCTCGAAACCGCGTTGAACAGCTCCGGCGACGTTCTTTTCGCCGCGACCGCCGAGTTCCGCGAACGCCGAAAACGGGGCGAACCGTTCGAAATTTAACGTCGTTTTTCAACCGTCGCGCTTTAAACCCGATTTCGCGCCGTTTTTCCTCCGCCGCCGCGCCGACCTTGCCGATTTCGCCGCTTTTCGCCTTCCGGAGCCTTCCCGATGAACCGTCCCAACCGCCGCCGTCCCGCCGCGCAAACCGCCAAAACCGTCAAAACCGCTTCGACCGGCGCCGCGTCGCGCTTTTTCGCCGCCGCGTTCGCGTTCGGTTTCGCCGCGACGCTCGTTCCGATTCTCGTTTCCGCTCCGGAAGGCGCGGTTCGCGAAGGCGACTTCAACCCGGTCGCGCTCCTTTTCCTCTTCTTCGCCGCCGCCGTTTCGGTCGCCGCGCTCCGTTTTCCGCTCCTTTCAAGCGACAAAATCAACAAAACCGCTAAAACCGACGCCACCAACGACGCTCGACTCGCCGCCGCAAACGCCGCCGCGCCCGCCGTTCCCGGCGACCAAGCCGCTTCAACCGCTAAAACCATTGAAACCGTTGAAACCGGCAGACTCAACAAAATCGCCCGCCGCGCTGTTCGCGTCGCCGACGCCGCGCTCGCCTTCTTCCTCGCTTGGGCGACCGCCTCTTACCTCGCCCTTATTTTCGGCCAAACCGGCGACGTCCGTTTCGCGACGAACGCCTATTGGCTCTTCGCGACGCCGACGCTCCTATACTTTTTCGCGCGACGTTTCCGCTCGTTTTTTAATTCGCGTTTGATTTCAAGCGTTTGCGTTCTGATTTTCGCCGTCGCCGTCGCGGAGTCGCTTCATTCGTTTTACTCGCTGACGGTCGCGACGCCCCGCCTCCGCGCCGCTTACCTCGCCGACCCGGAGGGCGTTCTCGCCGCCAACGGAATGACCTTTTCGAGCGCCGCCGAGCGAACGCGTTTTGAAAACCGCCTCCTCGAAAGCTCCGAACCGACCGGAACGTTCGGACTCGCCAACACTTTAGCCGGTCTTCTCGCCCCGACGTTCGTTTTCGGCGCCGCCGCGTTCGTTTCCGCCGTCTCCCGCCGACGACGCCGCCCCCGCGCGACCGTTAAAAACGTCAAAACGGTCAACTCCGACGCGACAGTTCCGGCGCAAACCGCCCAATTTACCCAACCCTTTGAAAGCGCTAAAAACTCCCCAACTTCCGAAACCGCCCGCCTTCCCGTTCCGAGCGTCGCGACGCTCGTCGTTTGGGCCGCCGCGCTCGGTCTCGTTCTTTTCGTTTTGCTCGCGACGAAGAGCCGCTCCGGCTTTTTGGGCGCGACGTTCGGCGTCGGCGTTTGGGGCGTTTTGTCGTTTCTCGCCGCTCTCCGACGCGCCGAGCGGAAGGCGGCGCGCCGCGTCGCGTTCGGAACGTTCGGCGCGTTCGTCGGCGCCGCGTTCCTTCTCGTCGGCGCGTTCGCGACCGGGCTTCTCGACCGCGAAGTCTTCGCCGAAGCGGGCAAGTCGTTGGGTTACCGGCTCGATTACTGGCGTTCGACGGCGGCGATGATCGCCGATTCCCCGCTCCTCGGCGTCGGGCCCGGCGAGTTCCAAAGCGTTTACGCCCGTTACATTTCCCCGACCGCGAGCGAGTTTATCGCCGACCCGCATTCGTTCGCGTTCGAGTTGGCCGCGCTCTTCGGCGTTCCGGCGTTAATCGCTTTCCTCGCCTTCCTCGCCGCGCTCGCGACCGCCGCCGTCGCGACCGTTTTAATCGTCAAACTCGACGCCCAACCCAACCAACCCAACCACCCCAACCAACCCAACCAACCCAACCAACCCAACCAACCCAACCAACCCAACCAACCCAACCAGCCCAACCAGCCCAACCAGCCCAACCAGCCCAACCAAAATAACCAAAATA
>JAFTUJ010000110.1 GCA_017466305.1 Thermoguttaceae bacterium | reverse complement strand
GCTGTTGGCCAACCGTTGAAAACGTTGGGCTTGTTCGCGCCAAAATTGGGTCAAAATCCGACCGCCGTTAAGTTGCGACAGATAGTCGCGAACTTCGATTTGGAAACGCAAAAAGGCCCAATAATCGTCGCTTTGAGGGGCGTCGTCGGGCGCGGCGCAAGACCGGAGCGCCGAATTGGCGAGCGTCGCCAACGCCGCCGGAAAATCGCCGCAATAACTTTGCGCCAACGCCGCCGCGACAAGCGCGAGGAGCGAACAAAGGGGACGCTCTTTCGCGACGGCGCCGCTCGTTCGCAAAAATTCTTCCTCCGCTAAAACGAAGAGGCGCGCGGCGCGGGGAGCGTTCGACGTTTCAAGGGCCGAACTCAAAATACGCCAACCTTCTTGGAGGGCTTCGTCGGACGCGAAATCGATCGGCGGGGCGAAACGCGACGCGCGCCGTTGCAAGGCGAGGAGCGCGTCGGCCAACGGGGCGGGCGTCGGCGGGACGGCGGAAGAGCGCGCAAGGCGGACGCGAACGTCGCTAAAGGTCGTCGCGACTCCGTCGAGCGTCGTTTCGCCGGAGGCGTCCGACGTTAAAAATTCGCGCGCGGCGGGGGACGCGTTGAAAATTTGCGCAATGACCGACGGCTCTTCGACCGGCGAGGGGAACGCGTCGACTTCGGACTCGGCGGCAAAGCGTCGAGAAGGGGGGGGCAAGGGGATTTTAACGAATGAGAGGGGCCGCCTTTGCGCGGCGGGGGCGTCCGAGGGCATCGCTTTCGTTTCTTCCTTTTTTTAAAAGATTTCTTTCACGCAAAGAAAATTAACGTTTAAATTATACGCAATTTGCCTGAAAACGGCAACCCCATTTCGTTTTTCTTGCGATTTTGGCGAGGAAATAAAAAAGAAGAAGAAACGATAATTTGAATTTTGGTGAAATAATCGAACGGCGCGCCCAAAAGAAACGGCGCCTTTCTCCGTCGGGCGCCCGAAAAGCGTCGAGGAACGGAAAAAGGCGCGGCGATATGCGGACGGCTCCGGCGGGGCGTTTTTGTCGCTATTAATTAATATAAGGGAGAAAAGCGCGAAAAAAACTTCCCTCGACGACGAACGACTCGACGGCGCCGACTCGACGACGCCGAGTCGAAACCGGGCGCCGTCGAGCGCGAGAAAGAACGCTCCGACGTTAAAAAGTAACGATCGAAGCGAATTTAACGATTTTTAGCGTTTGACGACCGTTTCGTCGGCGAAGTCGAGATATTGCTCCCAATCGAAATCTTGCACGTCGTGCTTGCCGGTGCGGAGGTGATAACGAATCGTCGAACCGACCGAAACGTCCGGGCCCGGTTGCTCTTTGACGCCGCCGAAACCGTCGGTTCCGAGGAGACGGTAAACCGGGTCGGCGTAAAGGGCGGAGAGGAATTCGCCCTTCGGGTCGGCCCATTGGTCTTGCGTCGCGGAGGCGACGTAAACCGGGCGCGGCGCGATCAACGCGATCAGCTCGTGTTGGTCGAACGGAAGCGAATTAACGTCGGCGCCGTATTTTTTGAAGTTTTCGCAGAACCAGTGCGGGAAGGCTTTGTTGATGATCGCGACCGTTTCGCCGAACTCGCGACGCGACAGCGCCGCCCCGCCGCAACCGGAGTCGTTCGAGATAACCGCCGCGAAACGTTCGTCTTGCGCGCCCGCCCAAAGAGCGGTCTTGCCGAGTCGCGAGTGCCCGGCGACGATCGCTTTTTTCGCGTCGATTTCCGGAAGCGTTTCGAGACAGTCGAGGACGCGGGAAAGACCCCAAGCCCAAGCGGCGATCGTCGCCGGTTCGTCGCCGGCGTCGGAACGTTCGCCGAAGAGCGGGTGAACGCCGTTTTTGAAACCGTCGTGTTTGTCCGGGTCGATTTCTTCGTAATAAACGGTCGCGAGCGCGTAACCGCGAGAAACGATTTTATCGATCGCCCAACGGCTCTTGGCGACGCCGCGAACTTCGTCCGGTTTCTTGTTCGCGTTGCGGGTGCGACCGGCGACGTCGAGCGCGGTAACGCCCGGGTCGTCGGTCGTCGTCCAGTTGCCTTGGAAGTTCGGCATAACGAAGACCGGCGCCGGCGCCTTGCGGTCGTTCGGGATATAAAGGAGGACGTCGGCTTTCGGAGCGGCGTTCGGCGCGTCGAAGTAGACGCGAATTTCTTTCCGGGTCGCTTTCCCGCCGAGCGCGTTCGCGTCGGAGTTCAGCTCTTCGAACTTGATTTTTTCCGGCGCGACGGACGGGCGCTTGCCGAACATTTCTTGTTCGAAGAGGGCGAGAAGTTCCGGACGGCGTTTAGCGCGCCAATCGTCGGCGGTTTCGATTTTCGTTCCGTCGGCGGCGACGAGCGGGTTCGGGAGGTCGAACTTCGGAACTTTCGCTTCGTCGTAATTCGCTTTTTGTTGCGCGAACGCGGCGCCGGAAAGAAGGAGCGTCGCGGCGGTCGCGGCGAGCGCCGGGCGAGTGAAACGGCGTAAAATGGAGGGCATAGGGCGTTCCTTTCGTCGCGTTCCCGAGGCGTCGAGCGTCGGAAACGGGGGATTTTTGAAACGGGAATGGATTTTGAAGCGGAAAACGGCGACGTCGGGGCCGAAAAGGAGAGCGACGACGGCGGTTCGCGTTTCGTTCGTCGTTTATTTTAACGCGTCGACGGCGGAAAATCAACCGAAACGGAGCGATTTTCCGCCGCTTTTGAGCGTTTTTCTTGACGGCGCGTCCGCCCGCCGACGCGTCGCGGCGTTAAAACGGAACGACCGGGACGCCGGGGCGGAGTTTGCCGGTTTTAACGTTTGTTGACAACGGTTTCGTCGGCGAAGTCGAGGTATTGAATCCAATCGAAATCGGTGACGTCGTGTTTGCCGGTGCGGAGGTGATAACGAATCGTCGCGCCGACGGAGACGTCCGGGTTCGGCTGCTCTTTGACGTCGCCGAAACCGTCGGTTCCGAGGAGGCGGTAAACCGGGTCGGCGCCGAGCGCGGAGAGGAACTCGCCTTTCGGGTCGGCCCAAGTATCGAGCGTCGCGGAGGCGACGTAAACCGGGCGCGGCGCAATGAGGGCGATCAGCTCGTGTTGGTCGAACGGAAGCGAATTGACGTCGGCGCCGTGTTTCTTGAAGTTTTCGCAGAACCAGTGCGGGAACGATTTGTTGATGATCGCGACCGTTTCGCCGAATTCGCGACGCGAAAGAGCCGCTCCGCCGCAACCGGAGTTGTTCGAGATAACGGCGGCGAAACGTTCGTCTTGCGCGCCCGCCCAAAGCGCGGTTTTGCCGAGTCGGGAGTGTCCGGCGACGATCGCTTTCGTCGCGTCGATTTCCGGGAGCGTTTCGAGACAGTCGAGCGCGCGGGAAAGCGCCCAAGCCCAAGCGGCGATCGAAGCGGTTTCGTCGCCGGCGTCGGAACGCTCGCCGAAGAGCGCGTGAACGCCGTTTTTGAAACCGTCGTCAAAGTCCGCGTCGACTTCTTCGTAACAAAGCGTCGCGACGGCGTAACCGCGGGAGACGATTCGGTCGAACGACCAACGCCCTTTGACGTGTCCGCGCGTTTCCTCCGGCGTTTTGCCCGCGTTCCAAAAATGCCCGGCGATTTCGAACGCGCGGACGCCCGGGTCGTCGGTCGTCGCCCAGTTTCCTTCGAAGTTCGGCATAACGAAGACCGGGGCCGGGCCCTTGCGGTCGTTCGGGATATAAAGGAGGAGGTCGGCTTTCGGGGCGGCGTTCGGCGCGTCGAAATAGATTCGGATTTCTTTGCGAGTCGCTTTCCCGCCGAGCGCGTTCGAATCGGACGTCAGCTCTTCGAACTTGATTTTTGCCGGCGCGACGGAGGGGCGCTTGCCGAACATTTCGCGGGCGAAGAGGTCGAGCAGCTCCGGACGGCGTTTATCGCGCCAATCGTCGGCGGTCGCGATTTTCGTTCCGTCGGCGGCGACGAGCGGGTCGGGGAGTTCGAACTTCGGGACTTTCGCCTCGTCGTAATTCGGCGCGGGAATATTTTGAGCGAAGGCGGACGAACCGGCGAGAAGGAGCGTCGCGGCGGTCGCGGCGAACGTCGAACGAGTAAAACGGCGTAAAATAGCGGACATAGGCAAACCTTTCGTCGCGTTCCGGCGATTTCGGACGATTTTTTCGGGAAGTCGCGAAAAATTTCCGAAATTTTCGGACGCGGTTTTCTTAAAAAAACGTTGGCTTTTCGGGCGGAAATCGGGTATAATGGGCGCGTCGACCTGGCGGCGACCGTCGAAACGTCGAAAAGATCGGCGACGTCGGCGCGCTTGGCGACCGTCGAAACGTCGAAAAATCGGCGACGTCGGCGCGCTTGGCGACCGTCGAAACGTCGAAAAGATCGGCGACGTCGGCGCGTTCGGCGACCGTCGAAACGTCG